>JAQWSX010000126.1 GCA_029242935.1 Akkermansiaceae bacterium | reverse complement strand
GAGTTCGGCGGAGTTGTCAATATCCTCAACAAAGTTTCCAGTGTAGTCTGAGCGTTGTTTTGAGTTTTCGGGTGTGAGTCCGTTTTCGTCGGGAGAAATCATAGTCGTGGAGTTTTTGAGTTGTAGGGAAAGAAAAAGCCTGCCGGCTCTGGATTTGAGGCGCGACAGGCGTGAGAAAGATTTTGGTCTGACTCCCGATGGTTAATCCGGTAGTGAGGGTATAATCTCAGAATCTCCGAATTAACGAAGAAACACCCCTGTCTTGTTGCGCGAAACATTGGAGGCGAGTCGCCAACTTGTCAAGAAGACGGGGTTTTGAACATTGCGGGGTGGCTGAGTCTGAGTTAGTTCCTGTCCTGTGACGGAGGAACACCAGATCAAACTCGAATATGAAAGCGCGCATTTTTTGCAGTCGCTTTTTGGACACGAGGAAAAAGAGCTTAGGTATCTTGAGGAAAAGGCAAAAGTGCATTTGGTGACCCGGGATGGATGGCTGGAAGTTCGAGGCCCAGAAGAGGGGTGTAAATTAGTAAAAAAGATTTTCGCTGACTTGGAGGAAGCGAGGAGAAATGGTGGGGAAGTAACGTCGAGGGATTTTCGAACGGCGGTCGATTTAGTAAGGCAGGGTGGTGAAGGGATTTCGGCCTTGGGAAGGTTACAACTTGTAGGGGCTCGCGGGTGCAAGCCGGTAGTGGCTCGCAGTCCGAATCAGTTGGCATATTTAAACGCGATGGTGGCCAATGAGGTCGTTTTTGGACTTGGGCCTGCTGGAACGGGAAAGACGTATTTGGCGGTCGCAATGGCGCTTGATCTTCTTCGGAAAAAGCAAATCAGTCGCTTAATTTTGACTCGCCCCGCAGTGGAGGCAGGAGAAGCACTTGGTTTTTTGCCGGGGGATATGCGAGATAAGGTCGCCCCTTATTTGCGGCCGCTTTACGATGCGATTGATGACATGCTGGGATTTGAGGAAGGTGCAAAACGTCTGGAGGATGGTAGTATCGAGATTGCCCCGCTGGCTTATATGCGTGGACGGACCTTGTCGCGGTCTTTTGTTATTCTTGATGAGGCACAGAATACCACGCGGGAGCAAATGTTTATGGCGCTTACCCGCTTAGGGGAAGGGTCACGATGTATCATTACGGGTGATTCTTCTCAGATTGATTTGAAGGATCAGGGGATTTCTGGACTGCTGGAAGCTGAGAAAGCGCTCAAGGGCGTGGATGGTGTGGCATTTAATCACTTCGACACGAGCGATGTTGTCCGTCACCCTGTCGTCGGGCGGATTATTTCAGCATACAAAGACTTCCGCTCATAATTACTGATTCATGAATATTATCATCGTTGGAGCCGGGGAAATTGGTCGCCACCTTGCCATCGAATTGTCACGCCAAGAGCACACCGTTTCGGTAATCGAGAGTGATGCAGTTCAGGCTTCCGAGCTTCAGAGCGAAATCGAAGGCAAGGTAGTTGTTGGAGATGGTTCCAGTGTAAATGCGCTTGCCGAGGCTAATATTGGTGACTGTGAATTATTCCTCGCGCTTACGAGCGAGAATTCGGTGAATTTAATGTGCGCTTCGATGGTCAAGTCTATGGGGGTAGAGCGCGTGATCAGTCGGGTGCATCCAGGCTTGCAGCGTGAGGAGTGGCTGTTTGATTTTCGGGGCCACTTTGGGATTGATCACATTTTTAGTTCCGAGAGGCTGGCGGCGATCGAGTTGGCCAAGTTCATTCGAAACCCTGATTCATTAGTGGTTGAAGAAATTGCGCGTGGACGGATTGAATTACAGCAAGTCCGAGTGAGTTCTAAGAGCGAGGTGATCGGTGAACCATTGAAGTCGCTCAAGTTCCCAGCGAATACGAGAGTTGCTTTAGTGAGTCGGGATAATTCCCACGAAGTTGCCAATGCCGATACCGTTTTGGAAGGAGGCGACATCGTGACAGTGTTCGGAGCACCTCACAAGTTGCGCCAGCTTGTTGGGCGATTACAGAAAGAGATCCACCTTAAGGATGGGCCTCGTGTCGTCATTTTTGGAGGTGGGGAATATGGATTTTCACTTGCTCAGATGTTGGAGAGTTGGAATTGCCGGGTGCGTATTTTTGAACGTGATCCGGATCTTGCCCAGAAACTTACCGATCGTCTTTCGAGCACAACCGTGATCAATGCCGACGCGACCTCGGTTGCAGAATTGGAGGAAGAGCAGGTCGGGGAAGCAGACTTTTTTGTAGCGACCAGCGGGAGTGATGAGGATAATGTTATGACGTGTTTGCAGGCTCACAATCTCGGTGCGCAGAACTGTCTTACTTTGATTCACCGGGCTGACTATGCGAAGGCAATCAGCTCCTCCGGGCGACACTTTGGGGTCGTCGCAGCGGTGAGCCCACGGGAAGCTTCGCGAAAAGAGATTTCACGTTACGTAACGACCGAAAAATTTCATGTTGTTCGCAAGCTTGGGAACGGAATTGTTCTCCAAACTCATGTCGCAAAGGGATCGAAGGCAGACGGTAAAACGGTGGCAGATCTTAAGTGGCCCGATGGTTGTGTCTTGGTCGGCTTGCTTAAGGGTTTGCAAGCCATTGTTCCGGGGGCCGACGCCACGCTTGAGGCTGGCGATCAGATTTTTGTGATGATTGCAAATAAGGCGGAGAAAAAATTTCTTAAGTTGGTTCACTGAGATCTAGATTGATGCGAGCCCGGATAAAGATATTTAAGAGGTCTACTCGCTGTCATATATTGCTTTTATACGGATGTTCCTACGGTTTTTAGCTTATCGCTTGAGCCGCAACATGGATGCGCAACTGGTGGATGAGAAAAACGATTCAGGTGAATTGGCTCCAAGGAGGTTGAGGGAAATCCTTGCGGACTTCAGCCACGATGAGGATCCAAGGGGATGTGGGATGGTCTCTCGAGAAGACTTTGCAGCTTTTGCTAAGCTGGGGATGCCGTTTTAAGGGGCTTGAGTTAAAATGGGGTGGGTGAGGTGAAGGTGAGTCGCTCGCTGGTGTCGGGGTGGTCAAAGGAGAGCTTGGCGGCGTGGAGCTTCATTTTCCCAGGATCGGCACCGTTGCCATAGAGAGGGTCGTCAAGGATAGGGAGGCCTAGCCCTTTTGGGTGGGCCGAGTGCACCCGAAGTTGGTGAGTTCTGCCAGTAACAGGTCGGAAATGCATTCGCGTAATTCCATTCTCAACGGAGACACGGCGCCAGTGAGATATACCCATTTTTCCGTGAACCTCATCGTGAATTTGATAGGGGCGATTCTCAATATCAAGTCTGAAGGGCAGGGTGATTGTTCCACTTTCTCCGAGGTTTTCCGGGAGCGCTCCATCGAGGAGGGCAAAGTATTCCTTCTCGGTAAGTCTATCTTGAAACTGCTTTGACAGATTTCGATGAGCTTCCTTAGTGAGAGCTAAAACAAGTAATCCCGAGGTGTCCATGTCGAGGCGATGGACTGCGGGTTGCTCAATGCATCCGGGAATGCTGATGCTAATCCGATGTGCGACTGAATCTATCTTCTCAATCCCGCGCCCGGGAACCGAGAGAAATCCGCTTGGCTTATCGACCACCACGATGTGCTCGTCCTGATAAACGATAGTCATTTCTTCCGGACTTTGAGAATCGCTTCCACCATTTGTCGGGTCTCTTCAATATTGTGCTGTGGGTGGGGAGGCATGGGTTGTTCGCCCCAAATACCAACACCTCCTCTGATGACCTTGTTTGCCAATATCTCGATGGATTTCGGATCTTTGGCATATTTTCCTGCAACGTCACGGTAAGTTGGTCCGATCGATTTTTGAGTGGTGTTGTGGCAGGCAAGGCAGGTGGACTCGGCGATGAGTTTAGTGCCGGGGTGATCCTTGGGAAGGCCCTTCATTCTTGGGTCGGAGGGTGAGATTTCGATGGCCTGCGGAGTTTGGGAGTATGTCACTCGCTTGAGCTTACCGTCCTTGCCGTCATACCAGGCTGATCCGTATTCGAGAATGAAGAGCTCGCCTTTGGGGCCCATGGCCATGTCGCCGGGGTGAACGAAGCGATATTTTCCCAGCCATGGTTCGTTCCACTCGATGTTTCCTTTGTTATCAAGTTTGATTAGACGAATCCGGGTGGTGGTCCAATCATAGGCTATAAGACATCCGTCGAGTTGTGCTGGAAGACCTCCCTGATTTTCGGGGAAAAGGTCGGCGTGAAATACTGGCCCGGCGCAAGCAGATGCTCTAGGGTAGTGCCAGAAGGCCGGTTGGGCTGGAGGGAGTTGGGTCAGCCCGGTGTTGTTGACTGAGGTGTTGATTGGTTTCTCGAGATTGAATGTTTTCCCTATCTTTTTTTCTGCGAAGTTATAATCGCTATAGGGCTTGTTGTCGGCGCTGAAATAGGGCCAACCGAAATTCCCTGCTTTGCGGGCTTGGTTGATTTCGTCATAGCCTCGCGGTCCGCGGCTTGAATCGCTACCGGCATCAGGACCCACTTTGCCCCAGTAGAGATAGTTACTCTTTTGGTCGATTGAGATTCGGTAGGGATTGCGGCATCCCATGACGTAGATTTCCGGGCGGGTTTTTGCGGTTCCTTTCGGGAAAAGGTTGCCTTCCGGAATGGTGTAGCTGCCATTTACGGTTGGTCGGATACGAAGGATTTTCCCGCGAAGGTCATTCGTGTTGGCGGAAGTGCGTTGGGCGTCATACCACTTGCGGCCTTTTCCTTCGTCGATGGGAGCGGAGCCATTTGATTGAAATGGGCAGGTGTTGTCTCCAGTGGAAAGGTATAGGCATCCGTCGGGGCCAAAAGCGAGAGAGCCACCTTCGTGGCATGTTGAGTTCTCCCGATCGTGGGGGACTTCTAGTAGTTTTCTTTCAGCACCAAGCTGGCCTCCTTTGAAGGTGAATCTAGCAAGTTGGTGGACGGGTCTGCCTTGAACCGAGTAGTAGAGATAGACCCACTTGTTCTTTGCGTAATTTGGATCGAGGGTGATTCCTAGGAGCCCGCATTCCCTCGCAAATTCCTTTTTTCTTACCTCCACCGGAATGGTTGCGACCACCTTAACCTCGCCGTCCTCCGGATTAACTAATTTCACCGCTCCGGTGCGTTCAGTGACGAATACATAGCCTTCCGGAGTGACCGCTATTTCCATGGCGTCGACAAAATCTCCAGCAACTGTATCCACCTTAAAGTATTCATCTGCGGGGGCTTTTGCTGAGGCAAAGGGAGAACCCAAAATAAAGAGGAAGGAAACGAAATGTCTCATGCGAATAGAATAACGAGATTAATGAAGAGGGCAAGTTTGGTAGGAAGGTCAAAACGATAATGAATGCTGGTCCACCACGGCATTTCACTATATTCAAGCAACGTGAGAGTAGTTGTGTGTCTTTGCTTTCTGAGCTTTAGCTTGTCTTGGCTGGGGGCGGTCAGTTTGAAAGAGCTAGAGACATCCGGAGTGGCTTCGTTTCAGCACGCCGGTTCGGTGTCAGAGATTGTTTGTCATCCCGATGGTGTTCATGTCTTGAGTTCCGCCCGTGATCAATGCGTGCGTCTCTGGGAGATTGAATCTGGCAAGTTGGTTCGCCGATATACGGTGCCGGGCTGCAGCGACATGTGGGGGATTCGATTTTTAAAAAAGGGAAAGGAGTTTTTAGCGGCTAGCAGCTCGAATGATGTTTTTCGATTTGAGGTGGAAACTGGGAAGGTCCTACAGAGGTATTCCCATTCTGGAACGGCCTACCGCTTGGCCGTCCTTCCTGATGAGAAGAGCTTTGTTGGAACTGATGGCAAAAACACAGCGGTCCTGTGGGAAACCGCGACGGGAAAGAAGCTGAGAACGTTCTCCGGTCACACCAAGGATGTCTACACTGCGATTGTAGTGAATGGTGGCAAAACACTCATTACCGGATCGGAAGATAAGAGTATCAAGCAATGGAATATCGAAACAGGTGAGTGTCTCAAGACCATCACGGATAAACCAGCCTATGGAGACGTCTTCACTTTGGCTGTTTCTCCTGATAAAAAGCGCTTTGCGATGGTTTGTGATGGCGGCCATGCGCGGGTCTTTGACTCAACCACTCTCAAGGAGATTTGGAAGACGAAGCTGGGTGAGGAAGGTGAAGTTGTGGTGTGGGCTCCAGATGATTCTCTAATTGCCTCAACTTCGGATGACGGGAACCTCTACCTTTTTCATCCTAAAACCGGAAAGGTGGTTAAAAAGATTAAGACCGTTCAGAAATCGCACACTCCGATAACCTTCACTAACGATAGTAAATTCATTATCTCGGGCGGTGATTCTATTTTGCATATCCATAACGTTGAGACCGGGGAGCGGGTCGAGCCCGGAATGGGATATCCTGATAATTATGAGAGTTATGATCATCTGGCCGTCGGTCCTGTCGGTTCCCGGATTTATGTTTCCAACGGCTCCTCTTGGCAGGTCTTGGATCGTGAAAACCCTGAGGCTAGTCGGAAGTTTACTGAGAACCAAACAGTGACTTCGATGGCGCTATCGAACGATGGTGATTTCATTGCGATAGGTTTTGAGCGTGGCCAGATTAAGGTGCTCGATACTATGGGGTTTGAATTGTTCAGTTCAATGTCTGACAAGGGGAGTGTGAATGGTCTGGCTTTTCTTCCCGATGGAAAACGCCTGGTGGCAGGAGGAGGGAATAACCGCGTAACTCTTTGGGCAATTGAAGGAGGAAAGAGGCTTCAGAATTTTGACGGACACACTGATGATGTCGTGGCTCTGGCCTTGTCAAACGACGGAGAGATGTTGATGACTCTTTCGAAGGACCGCTCCATCAGATCATGGTCCGTGACGGCGGGAGAGGAGCAGGCGATGTTTAAACCTGCGAAGGATCGGCCTGGGGGGATTGCCTATTTGGATGACGGACGTTCCCTCGTAATTTCAACAAACACCAAAGACGTGTTAGCCCGTATTCTCCCAAAGATTCAGGTCGAGGAGGTGATCGACAACGAGGTGGTCTTAAAGCTGATCAAGCAGCTCGCTGATGATCGTTTTTTGAAGAGGCAGGAAGCGATGGAAAAACTTGCGGGGTTTGGAAAGGCCGTAATTCCTTTCGCTGAGGCGATGGAAACCGAAGACCCGGAGGTGAAGTATCGTCTCGTTGGTGTTCGGGATACCATTCGTGGAAGTCTCGCCAGAGATGCCTTCAAAAAAGTTGCGTCTCTGGATGACAACCTGGGAGTGTTGGCGAGTGATCCACTCGGCGAATTTTGGGTAGGAAAATTGGGGGTTAAAGGTGCGTCCCGGCTTTTGATTGGGGGAGTTGACCGCGAATCGGAGGGAATCAAGATTTTACAAACTATTGATAACCAACATGGATGCCTGCAGCTCTCTTTTTCGCGGGACGGCAGTCACCTTGGAACGGTCAATGCCGACGGAACCTATTCCCTGTTCAAGGTGATCCGAGAATGATTAACCAGTTTCTCGGAGGCCCGAGGAGATCGCGTTGATGGTCAATTGCAGGGCTAGAAAATCGCGATTGAAACGGCCATCTTTTGCTTCGATTGGGCTCCCGGCCTCTCGCCAACGTTTGATGAGGGAGATTTGTTGCTCGTGAAGGATCCTTAATGGAACTTCCCGGACCGCGAGGGTCTTTTCCATGCGCGGGCGGCGGGAGTCAAATTCACGGCCAAAAAGTTGGTGAACCAATCTACGAGTTTTCTCGTATTCGGTAAGGATTTGGCCAAGAAGGCGGTCGCGAAGAGCTTCGTCCGGGCAAAGTTCCGCATATTGCTTCATCATCTCGGGATTTGCCGAGGCGAGAGATGATTCGATATTGGTAAAGACGTAGCGTAGGAAATCGAACTTGGGGAGGTTGTCCTTAATATTCTGGTAAGCATCCTCGCCGATAGCTTCTAGGCCGGAGCCGACACCATACCAGCCGGGTAGGTAGAAACGTGCTTGAGTCCAAGAAAAGACCCATGGAATGGCACGGAGATCCTTGAGAGAAGCCTTCTTGCCAGTCCGGCGTGAGGGGCGGGATCCAAAGACACCAGTTTCGAGAGCATCGATCGGGGTGGCGGTTCGGTAGAAGCTGATGAAGTCATCTGCGTCGAGCAGCTTGCGATAGGCTTTGTCTGATTCGGCGGAAAGGGCGTCGAGGCTTTGGCGGCACTGTTCGACAGGATTGGCTCGTTCGTTTCGCAGTCCAACGACACGGGTGACACCAGCGGTGAGGAGTTCGAGGTGGAAATGGGCGTTCCCTTCGTGACCGTATTTTCGAGGAAGAACCTCACCTTGTTCGGTGACACGAACGGGGCCCGCAAGAGCTCCATCGGGAAGGGCGCGCAGGAACCAACGGGTGGGGCCTGCGCCCCGACCAATCGTGCCGCCTCGGCCGTGGAAGAATTGCGGGACAACACCTTCGGCGCGGCAGGCGGCAGTCATTGCTTCCTGTCCTTTGAAAATGCCCCACTGTGACGCGAACACTCCTGCGTCCTTGTTGGAGTCAGAGTAACCAACCATAGCGGGCTGCATCCCGGATGGATGAGGTCCCATGATGGCGAGGTATTCTGCCAAGATGGTGTTGGCGGCGGCTAAATCTTTCCCGGTTTCGAAGAGTGGACTGACTGGGAGACGAGAGCGCCATTTGCCGTTTGAGTGAAGTTTGGCGAGTCCGGCTTCGCGGCAGAGAAGTTGCACGAGAAGGATATCGGATACGGAGCGCGTCATACTGATAATGAGTTGACCGAGGCAATCGGGGCCGCGTTTGCGTAGCTGGGTTGCGAGAAGACGGAAGTAGGCGAGGATGTTGTCTGCATCATCGCCGGCTTTTTCGTAACGAGTGAGAAATGGTCGTGGATTCGAGAGTTCTGCGACGAGGAATGCGCGGCGTTTTTCTTCAGTCCAAGTTGGGAAGTTTTCACCATCGGGAATGCCGACCTTAGCAAAGAGTTGAGCGGCGGCGGCATCGTGGGCTTCCGAGTTGTTGCGAACATCGAGCGAAGCCAGATGGAGGCCGAATATTTCGGCGAGGCGAATGAGCGGAAAGATCCACTCGTGTGCTGTCATGGAAGCCCGAACTTCGCATAGCGTATCGTGGGCGAGGTTGAGGTCTGAAAGATACTCGGCGGTCGTTTGGTATTTCCGTTGTTCAAATCTTTCGATTAAAAGGCGGATGAAAGTCTGCCAGGGTTCAACGCGGTAGCGGTGAGCGATTCTGGTGCCGGCGTCGCCAAGTTCTTCGATGTAGGTTTGAGTAGCTTCTTTTAATCGCGAAGGAACTTTGGCAAATGGAGGCGCTAAGGTGAGTTTATCGGCGACCTTTATAAGGTGCCGCTGGTGCATACAAACGGCGTTTTCGTGAAGTTCGGCAAGGGTGCTTTTAGTGACTTCTGGGGTGACAAAAGGGTGCCCGTCTCGATCGCCACCGATCCAATTTGAGAAGCGAAGTTTTGGATAGGCATTCTCCTTGCGAAGGTTCTCGATATTCCAGCCGGCATCTTCCCACGCAAGCTCAAGAGATCGGTCGAGGCGGATCACGACTTCGGGGAAGGTTTCGCTAAGATAGGGGAGAGCGTTACGAAGTTCTTCCTGAACTGCCGGACGCTGCACAAAGATTTCCCCGGTATACCAAAGGGTCTGGAGTTCGGCACGGAGGGAGTCGGCGACGCGGCGACCGTAATGAGGATCGTTCTTTGCGGACTCAAAACTACGGAGTTCCTCGTAAATGGCTTTGTGGCGGACGCGAACGGAGGGGCGCTTGGCCTCGGTTGGGTGGGCGGTGAGGACGGGTTCGACCTGAACTTTCTTGAGGGTGGTAATGACTTCTTGCTCAGTTAGTCCCGCTTCGGAGAGGCGTTTGATGACGGAGGGCCATAGGCCTTTAATGGCATCGGCCCCGTGGGAAGTTCGGCGGGCGCTGCGGAATTTCCAGGCGACGCGCTCTTCGACGATATTAAGTAATTCGAAACAAATAGAAAGAAGTTGGGCTCCTTCGCGCTCGGCTCCGGAGGGGATCGTTTTAGGAAATGGTTTTCCTTCCTGCCAAGGAACGAGCGAGCGAAGATCAGCGTCGAGCGGGAGGGCCTCCGCCAGCATGGCGGTGGTTTCGGCTAGGCTTTCGTCGAGTTCACGAAATCCTTCCGCAAAATATCGGTCGTTCTTAATGTTGTCGGGCATCCGGACGAAGAATGCTCAGATTTCGGAAGGCTGGCAAGGATCTGTCTTTCAGGTTGGGATTCGTTCTGCTAATCAAAGGCATGAAGAAAATCATTTGCGCGGCAGTGTCTCTTATCGGGATTTTTCAGGCTCAAAGCACTCTTGTTTATGTGGGCACGGGAGCAGACGGGATTTACACCCTCGAATTGAATGAAAAGACGGGGGCACTTTCGAATCGACAGCATGTCGTGAAAGGCGAGGGAATGGGCTTTCAGGAGTTAAACAAAAAAGGGAGTATCATTTTTTCTACTTATAGAAAAGCTGGCAAGGGTGCAGTTGCGGCCTATTCGCTTGAAGGTGGGGAATTCACCGAGGTTTCGAGTCAGATTTATGATGGCCGAGGACTTTGCCATGTGAGTATCGATGCCAATGAAAAAGTTCTTTTTGGCGCGGACTACGGTGGTGGAAAGGTGGTGTCTTTTCCAATTGCAGGGGGGAGGATTGGTGTAGTGGCATCACTGATGCAGCACAAGGGTTCAAGCGTGAACAAGAAACGACAGGAGGGACCTCATGCGCACTCGATTTATGCCGGGCCTGATAACAAGTTCGCCTATGCTCCGGACCTCGGAATTGATCAGGTGAAATTTTATGCTTTCGATGCAAAGGGTAAGTTGACTGATAAAGGTGGATTCAAATCAATCCCGGGTTCTGGTCCCCGCCATATGAAGTTTGGGAAGGACGGTTCACATGCTTATGTTCTCAATGAGCTAACTTTAACCGTGACAGGATTTTCTCGTGATAGGAAAAGTGGTGTTCTGACAATGAAAAATACAGTAAGTGTTTTTCCATCGGGTGCGGAAACGGAGAAGATAAGCTGTTCCGAGATTCGGGTCTCGCAAGATGGGAAATTTATTTATACCGCGAACCGTGATCTAACAGAAGAGGGACGAGATTCCTTGACTGTCTTGTCTGTCGCTCAGGATGGATCATTAAAGCACCTTGAGACGACTCCGGCAGCGGTGTGGATTCCTCGGAATATTAATCTTTCGCCATCTGGTGATTGGCTTCTCGTAGCGGGGCAGAAGTCCAACGAGGTGACCAGTCATCGGATTGATAAGAAAACGGGGAAGATTTCTTTCAGCGGAAAAAGTGCGGAGGTGCCGAAGGCGATGTGCATCAACTTCGCTCGGTAGATTTCACCTTTTTCAAGATTCGAGATAAGGGTGCGCACTTCGGGACTTATCCGGATGATCGAGGGAGTTTTCCTCTCTAACTAACTCAAGCGCGTTTTTGGCCGCGGAGCATTGCTTCAATGAAGGGGTCAATCGCACCATCCATGACATTTTGGATATTGCCAGTTTCTTCGCCAGTGCGGAGGTCTTTGACCATCTGATAGGGCTGGAAAACATAGGAACGGATTTGGCTGCCCCAGCCAATCTCTCCTTTATCGGAATACGCGCGGTCGGCTTCGGCTTTCTGCTTGTCTTCCTCGATTTGGTATAGTTTGGCTCGTAGGGTTTCCCAAGCGACTTCGCGGTTGCGGAGCTGGGAGCGTTCCTGGGTGGAGCGAATCATGATGCCTGTTGGGAGGTGCTTCATGATGACAGCGGTCTCGACCTTGTTGACGTTTTGTCCTCCCTTGCCGCCAGATCGGGCGGTAGATATTTCGACATCTGAATCGGGGATGTCGATCTCGATGGTGTCATCGATTTCGGGCGTTACATCGATGGAGGCAAACGAGGTGTGTCTTTTGCCGGCAGAGTCGAAGGGGGAGATACGGACGAGACGGTGAACGCCGCGCTCGGCTTTGAGATAGCCGTAGGCATAGGGGCCTTCGATTTTTAGAGAAGCTGATGAAATTCCCGCTTCCTCGCCATCCTGGTAGTCAGTGACGGTGACCTTGAAATCTTTTTGTTCCGACCAGCGGATATACATACGGTAGAGCATCCCGGCCCAATCGCAGGCTTCGGTGCCTCCTGCTCCTGCCTGCACGGTCATGTAGGCGTTTTTTGAATCTGAGGGAGAGTCGAGGAGAGTGATGAGCTCAAATGATTCAAGATCTTTGCCGAGCTTCTCGAAAGTGGCTCGGGCTTCGCGGGCGGAGTCGAGGTCATCGAATTCTTTGGCGAGTTCGATGCCGGAGGTGAGGTTTTGAAAATCTTCCTCAAATTTCAGGAAGGGATCGAGCTTGTCCTTGTTGAGCTTTGTTTCGGCGAGAACTTCGCGGGCCTGTTCCTGCTTGGTCCAAAAATCGGGATTGGCGGCCTTTGCCTCGAGTTCCTCGATTTTCTGAGTGAGAAGGGGGATGTCAAAGATACCTCCTGAGTTCCGACAAGCGGCTCTCGAGCGAGCTGGTGTCGATCGCCAGGAGGTCAGCGACGTTTTCGTTTTCCATGAGGGAGCGAGAGGTATGGGAGACGGGTGCAGGGGTCAATGGAATTGTCGGGTGGGAGACGAGAGTTGCATCTAAGTTTTCAGAAGATGACCATCAATTGACCGAATTTCCGTGAGTATTTCGAGTGTTTCCTTTTGGAGAAACGAAAGGTCTTTAAAACACCCACGGATAGGCGGTCTCGGATTTACTGGTCATCCTAGTTAGATCAGTCAGGGTTCTTTGACGATGAATCAGGGGAGTTTTTTGGGTTTAGTGGGACTGGTCGCCTTTTTCCCGCAAATGAATGTGATGGGATCGCCACTTAAAGTTTATGTTCTGGCAGGTCAGTCAAATATGCAGGGTTCGGCTCATAAAAAGACTTTTGCAGCGATAGGGGATGATCCCAAGACAGCTCCGCTTTTGAAGGAGGTTTTGGGTGCTAGTGGAGAACCGATTGAGGCGGACAATGGTTGGGTGGCTTATCGAACGAACCGTGGAGGGGAACAAGCGACCTTACTTGGGAAGGTGAAGGTCGGTTACGGCTTTGATGATAAGAGAATCGGGCCGGAATATGGCTTTGGGCTTTTTATGGATCGTTCGACGGAAGAGCCGGTTTTGCTTATTAAGACAGCTTGGGGTGGAAAGTCACTTGCGGTGGATTTTCGTCCGCCCAGTTCCGGAGTTTATCAACCCAGTGAGAGGGAGAAGAAGACTGGAAGAGTTTTTTTAAAGGAAGAAACCGGTCACTACTACCGGGAGATGGTCGCATTTGTGAAGGAGATTCTCAGGGATGAAGCGAGCATTCAAAAGGTCGTGCCAGGCTATGATGAAGAAACCGGCTATGAACTCTCGGGCTTTGTCTGGTTTCAGGGATGGAACGACATGTGCAACCGTCATCACATCGCGCAGTACACCGAGAACATGATTAATTTTATTGCGGATGTGCGACGTGAATTTGATTCGCCGACACTCCCATTTATCGTCGGGGTCTTAGGTGTCTACGGAGCCGATCCAGATAGCCGCCGTTTTGACAAAGGACTTCCGGTGTCAACTTTCCGCAAGACGCAGTTTGAAGCGGTGAAGCAATATGATTCCAAAGTGGATTCGGCACTTCGGGGGAATGTCATCGCAGTGGATAGCGGTCCCTTTTATGAATTGGGCCTCAGTGATATTTATTGGAAGAGGCGGATGACTGGGGAGTGGAAACGTCGTCTCAAAAAGGGTGAGATGACCAGGGAAACCTATCAAAAGGAGTGCGCCAGGTATGGGTTTGGCAATGGTGAGATTACTGCCGAGGAGCAAGCAACGTGGGATCGTTGTTCTTCCAACGCAGAGTATCACTACCTCGGGAGTGGAAAGACTTTTATTCGGTTTGGAAAAGCTTTGGCCGAAGCAATGCTTGAGATTGAGAAAAGCTAACGAGATTTTTTATGATGAAATTGAAACTGACCCTAATTAGTCTTCTGTGTACTACCCTTGTTTCGCAGGCAGAGAAGCCTCCCAATATTTTGCTGATCATGGCGGATGACCTAGGGTGGTATGATGTTCATTTTAATGGAAACAAACATCTGGACACTCCAAATCTTGATCGCTTTGTGAAACAGGGGATGGTTTTTCGACACGGTTATGCGGCAGCGCCGGTTTGCACGCCGACGCGTGCAGCGATGATGACAGGAATGTCTCCGGCAAGGCTGGCGATTACCAATCATGCGCCGGGCTTTGAAGGCGGTATGGTGCCGGAAGGTCGGACGCAGGCTGGAGCTGAGAAGTTGACCTACCTCCCGCTTGAAGCGGAGACTTTGGCGGAACGATTGAAAAACGAAGCCGGTTATTCGACTGGATTTGTGGGGAAGTGGCACTTGTCCCATCGCAAAGGGAAAAATGAAGCCGGTGAAAAATACGAGCTTGGGTTGCGGCCTAAATCTCAGGGGTTTGATGTCAATATTGGTGGCTACGATCGAGGAGGGCCTCCTACTTATTTTGCGCCGTATAAGATTCCGACTTTGGAGGAAGGTCCGGAGGGTGAATATCTTCCTGATCGGTTGGCGACCGAGTGCATCGATTTTATGGAGAAGAAAAAGGAGGGCCCGTTCTTCCTGACGTTTTGGAATTATTCGGTTCACTACCCGATCGAGGCGCCGGAGGATTTGATCAAGAAGTATGAGAAGCGGCCGGTGGAAAATGCTCCATACGCTGCAATGATCGAAGGGATGGATCGCTCGATTGGAAGAGTGTTGAAATCGCTCGACGATCTTGGGTTGGCCGAGGATACGATTGTTATCTTTACTTCGGATAATGGATCTCTTTTTGGGAATGGACCATTGAAAGCAAACAAAGGACACCTTTATGAGGGTGGAATTAGAGTTCCGTGGGCTATCCGGTGGCCCGGTCAAGTGAAAGCGGGTTCAAGTTCAAATACTCCCATCATCACAACCGATACTTTCCCAACTTTGCTTGAGGTAGCAGGATTGGGACCGAAGGAAGGGATTCCACTTGATGGGGAAAGCTTGATCCCGATTTTAAAAGGAGACCACGAGCTAAAGAGGGAGTCACTTTTCTTTCATTATCCCAACTACGCCTTTCACAAGAGGAATCGCTTGGGCGGAGTAGTAAGGCGGGGGGACTACAAGCTTATCCATTTTTACGACGATGATTCTGTCGAGCTTTACGATGTTGTTGCGGACCAGGGTGAAAAGAAGAACCTCACCAAGTCGAAGCCGAAACTGGCTGCGACATTGAAGGCTGAACTGGCGCAATGGCTCAGGGAATCTGGAGCGAAAATGCCATTTGTTCCTAAAAAAAGTTAAACTAATGAATTCATCAGAACCTTATCGTATTCCCGGTCTTGAACTGATTGATCACACTTTCAAAGCACCTCTTGATTACAGCAGTCCTGGAGGTAGGGAGATTGATCTCTTTGTCCGTGAGGTGCGCGATCTTGATCCGGAGAGTAAGGAGAAGCCTTTTCTTGTATTCTTGCAAGGTGGTCCGGGGTTTCGAGCTCCCATTCCTATTGAGAAGACGGGTTGGTTAAAACGCGCGCTTACCGAGTTTCGCGTCCTAATGTATGATACCCGTGGAAATGGTTTGAGCACTTCGGTGGATCATCAAACCCTAGTCTTGGAGGGTAATGCCGAGGCACAGGCGGCGTATCTAGCGCATTTTCGGCAGGATAATATCGTTCGGGATGCCGAGTTGATTCGCTTGAAAATGAGTCCGAGTGAACCTTGGTCAACAATTGGTCAGAGCTTCGGAGGCTGGTGTACCATGACCTATCTGAGCCTTCATCCGGAGGGGTTGAAAGAGTGTTTTATCTTCGGGGGTGTTCCCGGGCTCAACCGAACAGCGCGGGAGATTTACGAGGGGACCTTCCCTTTTGTAGAAGAGAGAAATCGGAAGTATTTTGAGAAATTTCCGATGGATAAGGCTCGGCTCACCAAGCTGGCGAGCCACTTAGAGCAAAATCAGGTTTTCTTTCCAAACGGTGATCGAATCACGCCGCGTATTGTGCAGACCTTAGGTATGAAATTTGGTTTTGCCCACACTGCGGAGGAAATTCACTTCCTCCTTGAGGAGGCCTTCGTGAAAGCGGGAGAGAAAGAGATCATCAGTCACGCTTTTAAAGTAGGTTTGCAGGCGACGGTCCGTTTTGACACCAATCCAATCTTTGCAATTTTGCATGAGGCAATCTATGCGCAGGGAGCCGCAAGCGGGTGGGCATGTGACCTAGTGCAGAAGGAAAATTACCCCCATTTTGATGATTATGAGGATTTCTTGTTTTTTGGAGAGATGATCTTTCCGTGGATGTTCGATGAAATTTCTGAGCTGAAGCCGATGAAAATGGCTGCTAATATTCTCGCTGAGAAATCGGATTGGCCCTCACTTTATGATCTGGAGACCCTGAATCGGAATACTGTGCCGGTAGCGTGTGCCGTTTATGCCGATGATATGTTTGTGAACGTGAAGTTCTCTCGTGAGACCGTCGATGCAGTTCCGAATATGAAGGCGTTCTATACCAGCGAGTATGAACACTGCGGGTTGCGGGTTGGTGGGGAGCATTTGTTCTCAAGACTCATTGATCTTGGACGGGGAGAGGTGGAGCGATGAGGGTCGAGGGTTAACGGTTTCGACCGAAAGGGTTTTCATACCAAAAGACACCGAGTTGATCGCGTTCTTCGCAGCAGAGGATGTCGAGATCGCCATCACGATCGACGTCATAGGGGACGACTCGGTCATATTTCAGACCTCTGGGCCCGGCGATCTCGTGACTTTGCCATTCTTTATCGAAAGGAGAGTGTTTATAAGAAAGCCAGCGTGTTCCTGATCGTGGTGCTTTGGCCCCTTCACAGCTAAAGGCGAGGTCGTTTTTTCCGTCGAGATTCACATCGAAAACCACTGCGCTTTTTCCTCCACCAACTCCCTTTGGAAGTGGGATGATGTGTTCATGCCATTTTGAGTTGGTGGCGCGAAACCAAATGATGGAAGTTGAATCGATCGCAATGATGTCGGTTTGACCATCTTGATCGAGATCGCCGTGAGAGATGAATTTGATCTCCCGGTTTCCTCCGCCGATCTCATGTCGTTTCCATTTTTCTGGTACAAAGGCAGAGTCAGGCCCCGGATATTCCAGCCAGTAAACTCCGCGATTTGGTCCACGGCGGTCGCTGATTAGGATGTCCTCCATCCCGTCTTTGTTCATATCAATGGAGATCAGGGACATGATCCAACCGGCATCCTGAAGTTTGTGGTAGTTCCAGTCGGAAACATTTCGGGCGTCTTTTGGG
>JAQWSX010000123.1 GCA_029242935.1 Akkermansiaceae bacterium | reverse complement strand
TACTCAACCTGACACAAGGCCAGCTCAACTATTCTCACAACTTACTCCCGAGGTGGAAGGATCTGTGGAACCCATACTTTCAAAGAACATTTGACCGGAAGACTGAGCAGGCCCGCTGATGAAAATTCATTCAAGCGAGCCTTCTAAAAGTGTTTCTCGGACACAGCCCGTAGCAGCTGCGGGGGCAACCCTAATCATTTCAAGACTCACGTCAATGTTTTTGGACGCTATTTTTTTATGAGTCTTACTCTAAATCGCCGAGATGTTGATTTCACGGCAAAAAACAGCCGTGGAAATGTTTTCCAAAAGAGCCTGTATCTAAAAATTTTATTAAGAGATCCTAATTACCCCTATAATTTTAAACTTCAGGCACAAATCCCTAGCCAGCCACGCCTCTCCGCCTATCTTCGCGCTTCGTGTCTACTTTCTCATTCCAGTCCCTAAATCTCCGAGCCGAAATCGGTGGTAACTCCTATTGTCTTAATTTGGATGGCACTTCGATTCTCCTCGATGCCGGAATGCACCCAAAAGAAGACGGACCAAATGCTCTTCCCCGTTATCAGGAGGTTCCCTTTGATAGCGCCGATGCCATCATCATCTCACACTCCCACTTGGACCACATCGGAACGCTCCCGGTGGCTCAGCGGGATCAGCCCTCGGCTCCTGTTTACCTCACCGCACCCTGCGCAGCGCTCGGTGAGGCTCTTCTCCACAACTCGGTCAATGTGATGAGCAGCCAGAGGGAGGAATTGGGGATTACCGAGTATCCCCTCTATCATCATCGCGAAATCGATTACCTTCGCGATCGCTGGATGATACGACCTTATGAAAAACCTTTCCCGCTCGATCCACTTGGCGAGACGGAAACTACGGTCACCTTTTATGACGCCGGTCATATTCTAGGATCGGCTGGAGTTTTGATTGAGAAGAACAACAGGCAGATATTCTACACTGGGGATGTTAACTTCCATGGTCACTCTCTCATCAAAGGAGCCCGCTTCCCAAACCTTAATGAGCCCGATCTCTTGATCATGGAAACCACTAGGGGAGCTGACGAACGCCCCACCAATTACACCCGTGCCGATCAGGAAAAACTTCTCGCGGCAGGTATCCGGAATGCTCTCGAAGCTGGTGGCTCGGCCCTAATCCCAGTCTTCGCAATTGGGAAAACACAGGAAGTGCTGACAATGATTGATAACTTTAAATCCGAAGGTTTGATTCCGGATCAGACTCCGGTTTTCATTGGCGGCCTCAGCACAAAAATGACGGTTATTTACGACAGCTTCTCAGACTCGACGAGGCGCCATCGCCCCAACTTCGAGATCCTCCGCGACATGAAGGTCCAAACCGGTAATAAGAGAAGACGCCTACCCATCGATTACAAACCTGGAGCCATCTACTGCCTGTCCAGCGGCATGATGAGCGAAAAGACCACCTCCAACATTTTCGCGCGCAGCTTCCTCCAGAACCCAGTTAATTCCCTCCTCTTCGTAGGTTACGCCGATCCAGCCACTCCTGCCGGTGCAATCAAACAAGCTTCGTCGGGCGATGTCATTCGCCTCGACGGCACCCACAAAGTGCAGCTTAATTGCGTCGTCGAAGAATTCGATTTCTCAGGACATGCGCGTCGTGAAGAACTTTTGGAATTTGCTATCAAAGCACGTCCCAAAAAACTCCTACTTGTTCACGGAGACCCCGATGCCGTGAGCTGGTTCGAAACAAAACTCGCAGAGGCCCTGCCGGAAACTGAGATCGTCATCCCCCAGCCCAAGGTTAAGGTTCACTTCTAAAACCTGGCACCGTTTCCTCTAAAATCCCAAGGAGAGTTTTCTTCTCACGGGAGCTTAGGTGGTTGTCAGCCTCTTTACCCAACTCCTCGCGGAGGTGGTGGTAAACCCGCTCTTTAATCAGTTCGGGCAAGCCTTTGAAAGCTAGCGAATGGATCATGTAGGAACATCGATTCTTAAAAATTCGACCATATAAGCGGAGATCTCGAAGACTTTTTCCTTTTTCGGTTTTTACGCCGCGTTCCTTGAAGGCCTCTGCAAATTCATCAGAACCCTCGACACCGTCACCACCTGGATCAATCTCACTGGCAAAAAGAAATGCCTCAACGATTTGCTTTGCAGAACCCTCCGCCATCTTCCAGGACATCCCATCGTGAGAATCTAAATCTCCGCCCTCACTATAAGATTTCTGAAAATACAGAGCCCGCTGATACCCCATCTTGGCCTTAGTGATTAGATTATGAGTCCGGCACTGATGTTCAAGAACCATCAAAGCCACGATATCGCTCGTCGGCTGAAGATACTTCTCGGTATTGATGAGCGCTGATAAATCCTTGTGACCGGAAACCTCGGGCTTAAATTCTACACCATCCAGCACGCTTTCCGGAATCCAACGATTACCAAGATGCGGATCATCAGAGGATCCCGAAACATACCAACCACCCCATCGCTCCCTTAGTGGAGTGCTGTCAGTGACGAGAGAGGTTCCAGCACTTAAAATAGGATGACTATTCTGATCCGGCACAACCGACCGGATAAACATTCCCGGCACCCCGGAAGTCCGAGAGGTCGCGTGACATTGCAAGCAGGAATCTGTCGCACGAACAATCTTGGCCGGACGATCACCAAAAGGAGGATCAATGGTGTAAAAAACCGGACCCAGCTTTTCATCTTCGATGATCACCTCCACTTTCCCGCCAGGCACCCAGCCAACGTAAGCATCCATCGAAAAATAGATCGATCTGGGATTCCTTTGGTTGATCAGGTAATTTTGAAAACTCGTCTTTGAGAAAACCAAAACCTGGGACTCCTCGGGAATATTTAACTTCTTTAGCACGGCCTTCAGAAAAGCCTTTCCGTCAACATTTCCAACCACCCAGTCACCAAGCTCAATCTCAGCTGCCATCTTTGCGACCGCGTCCTGACTCGCGGTCTGCGAATACTTGATCGGCGGCAACTCGAAGAAATCCTGCCCCGCCCGAACCGAGGTCCCTCCCAGAATAAGCAGCGGAATAAGCAGCGGAATAAGCAAATAAACCCTCATAGTGGTATTTTTTTTACGCATTAAAAAGGTGAGTCTATCAAAACTTCTTTCACCGCCCTTACAGTCTTGCCGGCTTGCTCAAAAATCTTTTTCCGGTGAACGATCAATTCCTCTTCATTATCAAAATCCAAACCAATAAGCGCGCGACCCACTCGTTCCCCCGTGTAAGCGTAATTGAAATAGCACAAACTAGTTATCGAGCTGATCGCGTTCATAAACCCTAGCAAAGCTCCAGCCCTTTCCGGAAATTCAACTTCCACGAACAATGGTGAAACAAAGAGAGAAGGAATAAACGGAATCACCCGAAACCTAGTCGCACCATGCCCCGTGACATCTTCCGCGCTTTCTTCATTTCTCGCGATCCATTTTTCAAATTCAGCGAAGACCAGATCAGGAACATCGACACTTAATAACGGTCGCTGTGGCTCGCTCATTGTCCGACCATACTGCAAATCCATGATACTCACGCCATCGGGCAAACCAGCCAATAGCCCGGCTAGAGAACCCTTTTCTTCCGGAATTTCAAATCGCCAACTCCGATCACGCCTCGGATTGATTCCAGCTTGCCGAGAGACATCAGCAAACTTTGCGAAATCCATATTGGCACCACACAAAATGGTAAGGACTTTTTCATTCGGTCCTATTTCACCCGCCCCATGATGCTTCAAAAAACCAGCCAAACTCATCGCGCCGCTGGGTTCCGGAATCACCCGCAATCCATCCCAGTGTGCCTTGATTGCTGAAGAAACCTCCGCGTTGGTCACTGTGACGATCTCGTCGAGTAACTCCCGACAAAATTCATAAGTCAAATTACCAACCTGCGTCACCGCCGTCCCATCGCAAAAAACATCAACATAATCTAAGGGCACCGGTTGCCCCGACTCAATGGCAGCCTTCATTGAAGCCTGATCCACGCCCTCCACCCCGATCACTTTGACCTTCGGCCAAGAGCTCTTCAAGAGTGCCGCAACCGCCGAGGCCATGCCACCCCCACCGATCGCCACATAGACCCGATCAAACGGCCCTTCGCCGGAGGTGAAAATTTCATCCGCAAGAGTTCCCTGCCCCGCCATAACATCGATGGAATCATATGGCGGAATAAAGGTCGCTCCGGTCCGCGCGGCATGTTCAAGCGCGGCCGATTGGGCCCCCGCGAAACTATCACCGATCAATTCGATCGAGACACAATTGCCTCCGTGCATCATCACGGCCTTGCGCTTCACCAAGGCCGTTGGCTCAGGCATATAAATGTGGGCTTTCCTACCCAACTTCCGAGCTGCCAGGGCAATTCCCTGCGCGTGGTTCCCCGCTGAAGCCGCAACCACGCCGCCCTCAAGCTGCGCCGAAGTGAGACAAGCCATCGCATTGAATGCCCCACGCCACTTATAAGCTTTGATCGGCCCCAGGTCCTCACGCTTCACCCAAATCGACTGATTAACACCTTCAATCACCATCGGCTCCAGAGGGGTTGCATCGCCAACCTGATACACCCGCGCGCGGGCCTGATGGATCGCCTCAAGCAGCTGATCAATTCGATTTCCTTCGCTCACGCCCCACCTTTCTCAAAAATCTACCAGAAACACACGCCTCAATCGCCACCCCTGAAAATGCAGCAGCCCCGTCAATTTCCGAAAAAACTGAACAGGGCTACTGTCCCCCCCAAATCATAAAATCTGTCTCAAGAAAACCATTTCCACCCCTTCTCTACAAGCACTTTATCGCACTAACAGCCTTAACAGAATGGATTTACGCTGTTCAAGTTCGTGTTAGCTCCTAGAGTCCCGCCGCAATGAGCGACGAACAAACGCCCACCCAGCCCCAGTCTACCTCCGAGGAACTCATTGCCGTCCGGCGGGAGAAACTTGCGAAACTCAAGGAATTGGGCCTCGATCCTTATGGCGCCGCCTTTGAGACCACAACTACCCCTGGCGAACTCAAGGCCAATTTCGGAAACGATAAATCCGTCAAACTCGGCGGACGACTTCTAGCGATTCGCGACATGGGGAAATCCGTTTTCGCAACACTCGGCGATGCCCACGGTCGAATTCAAATCTATCTCAACAAAAAAGGCGTCTCCGAAACCGACTGGGAAGCCTACCAGTGCCTTGACCTCGGCGACTGGGTCGGCGTCGATGGAGAAACCTTCACCACCGGCAAGGGCGAGCCATCGGTCAAAGTTGAAAAGCTCACCGTTCTCTCAAAGGCTCTCCGTCCCATGCCCGATAAATGGCACGGTCTCTCCGACCGCGAGACAAAATACCGTAAACGCCACCTCGATCTCATGTCGAACCAGAAAAGCGCCGACCTTTTCGTCATACGCTCGAAGATTGTGGCCGAAATTCGCAATTTCCTTCACGACCGTGGCTACCTCGAAGTCGAAACCCCAATGCTTCACGACGTGGCCGGTGGCGCTGCCGCAAAACCCTTCGAGACTCATCACAATGCCCTCAGCATGCCGCTCACCATGCGCATCGCACCCGAACTTCATCTCAAACGCCTCCTCGTCGGCGGCCTTACCAAGGTCTTCGAACTCAACCGCAACTTCCGTAACGAAGGCATCTCGCGCCGCCACAACCCTGAGTTCACCATGCTTGAGGCTTACCAGGCTTTTGGCGACTTCGAAATCATGGCCGACCTCGTCGAAGAAATGGTCTGCCACCTGGCTGAAAAATTCTTCGGCACCCTGCAGATCGAGCACAAAGATGAAAACGGCGAGCCTCTCCGCACCCTTGATCTTTCACGACCTTGGAAGCGTGCCCCCTACCAAACTCTCATCAAAGAAATCGCTGGCAACGATTGGTTCGATCTTTCACCAGAGGAGCGCCGCGCCAAGGCCCAGTCCGAATTTAAGCTTGAGATTCACGACCATCTTGAAGATTACGAGGTCACCCAGCAGGTTTTCGAGAAGCTTATCGAAGAGCACACCTTCGATCCCTGCTTCGTGACCCACGTTGACTCCAAGCTCATCCCGCTTGCCAAGGAGAACCCCGAAAACCCATCGGTGATCGACGTTTACGAGCTCATCATCAACGGACAGGAAATCTCCCCCGGCTACTCTGAACTCAACGATCCGGACGTTCAACGCCGTCGTCTTCAGGAACAAACCGGTGGTGAAGCCCAAGAAATCGACGAAGATTTTGTCGAAGCCCTAGAGCACGGCATGCCCCCCGCAGGTGGCATTGGCATTGGGATCGATCGTCTGATCATGCTCCTCACCGGAGCACCAACCATCCGCGACGTCGTCTTGTTCCCACAGCTCAAGCGCAAAGATTAATCGCTTTCCTACCTTTCTTTACCTCAATTCATCGCGGAATCCTAAAATTCCATGAAAGGGAGAAACTTCTCTTTCTGACACGTTGAATCATAGGGCCTCAGATCCTTTGGGGAATTTTTAGGAGGTGCCCGCTAATTTCTTGAAGGCAGTTACTGCAGAGGACACAGAACAAAAAAGAAGAGCATTTTGAGAGATCTTGACGTGAGCGAGTGTTCTCTAATCTGAACAAACAGGCCGCGATTTCCCGCTGGCCGACCGTCCTCGACACCCGATAATCTCCACCAACATATGAGACTGCAACTTCTTCTTGCCACCCTGACCACCGCTATCCTGACCGCAAACGATTGGCCTCGTTTTTTGGGCCCCAAAGGAAACGCTACCTCAAGCGAGTCTGGACTTATCAAATCATTCCCTAAAAGCGGCCCAGAAATCAAATGGACCACCGAACTCGAAGGTGGATTTGGCGGAGCCGCCATCGCGGGCGATGAAATTTTCCTTGGTGATCGTGTCGAGCAGGAAAAAGACATGCTCCTTTGCCTCGATTTTAAAACTGGCAAAGAAAAGTGGCGCTACGAGAACGGATCCGAAGGCGAACCTTCTTTCCCCGGTTCACGCAGCGTCCCCACAGTCGAAGACGACGCAGTCTATTTTCTCGGGAGCTTCGGTGAAGTTTTTCGTATCAACCGTAAAACTGGAAAAGCGGATTGGAAGATCAAGCTCTCCGATCGTTATCCCGACGCCACAACACCCAAGTGGGGATATGCCCAGTGCACTCTTGTTGTTGGCGACACGCTCATCGTGATGCCATTTGGCGAAAAAACCGGCATCGCCGGCTGGAACAAAAGGACAGGTGAAGAGCTTTGGAAAAGCGGGGGCATTGGCAACACTCACTCCTCGCCTATTGTCGCCAACTTCGGAGAAACGGAGCAGGTCATTCTTCTCACCACTGGAAATGAAGGTGGCCTCAACAGCTATGATCCCAAGTCCGGGAAAAATCTCTGGTCCAGCAAGCTCTACAAAAATCGTATCCCGATCACTATCCCCGTCCAGCTGGGAAAAGACCGCCTTTTTGTGTCCGGTGGATACGATGGTGGATCTAAAATGCTCTCGGTGAAAAAATCTGGCGATGGCTTCGAAGTCAAAGAACTTTGGACCACGAAGAAAGGAAGCCAGATTCACCCTTCCTTCGTCATTGATGATCACCTCTACTTTCTTGCCAACGAGAACTCCAACCATAAGACGGCGACCCGCCGCAAAAAGGGTGGCTTGGTCTGCTACGATCTCGAGGGAAAGGAATTATGGAGCACTGGAAACGATCCCTTCATGGGCCGTGGAGCAAGCCTCTATGCCGATGGCACCTTGATCATTCAAGATGGCGAAAACGGAATTCTCCGCCTCGTTGAGCCTTCG
>JAQWSX010000116.1 GCA_029242935.1 Akkermansiaceae bacterium | reverse complement strand
GATTATCGATTTTCAAAAAAGCCAAGATTGGATCATGGTTGCGTCGTGAGCGGTGATTCAGTGAAGCCTCGGAGACGAGAATGGGTGTCATTTTGGTCTTTGATCGGGATGCAGTCGACGAATGCTTTCAATGATAGCTTTACTAAGTTTATTTTGATTCCGCTGGGAATGGGATTGGCGTCGATGGGCCTGGCGCCTAGCAAGGTGGAACATCTCTTCGCTCTTTTAGCGATCCTTCCTTTTATCTTGTTTGCTCCGATTGCTGGCTGGTTGGGTGATCGGTTTTCAAAGAGTCTAATTATTAAGCTTTCATCTTGGTTTCAGTTGTTAGTGCTTCTTTTGATGGGTGGTGGGTTGTGGCTGGGATCGACGCAGGAGGGGGCTTCGTGGCCGCTTTACGTGGTGATGTTTGCCTTCTTTCTTTTGGCGATGCAGTCGGCTCTTTTAAGCCCTTCAAAAATGGGTGTGGTCAAGGAGTTGGTTGGAGGTGAGAGGTTGGGATTTGCGAATGGAGTGATGGAAGGATCTGTGATCTTGATGATTCTGTTGGGGCAAATTATTGGAGGGTTTTGGTATGATGCTTGGGGTTTGCAAAACGGACTGGCCCCATGGGCCGCGGCGATGATTCCGGTAATTTGGATTCTGATCGGAGCTGTTTTATCCCTTTGTTTTTCTCATCTGATCCAGAAAACAAAATCGCAGTCGGATGAGGTTTTTTCGTGGGCGATGACGGTCCGACATTTCGGGGATTTGCGGGAGTTAAGAAAAAACGAGGCTTTGTGGCGGTGCGCTTTGGGCATTGCTTTTTTTTGGGGTTTTGGAGGGTTTCTACAAATGCTGTTGATTCAGATTGCCGAGGATCGGTGGGGTAGTTTGGAAGGGTTAGGGGTGGGAGCGGCGGTTCTCTGGATACCGGTTGTAGTAGGGATTGTGGTGGGGAGTTTGCTTGCGAGTTGGATTTGTAATCGTCGAAATGAACTGGGATTGATTGTGATTGGCGGGGGTGTGATGTGCTTGGCGACCGGGTTCTTGGCGATTTTTCAAGTGGGGACCATTTCGTTCTTGCTGCTCGGTTTGGCAGGCTTTGGAGGGGCCCTTTATTTGGTTCCTCTGAATGCTTTTTTGCAAGATCGGGCTCCTGAAAATCAGAGGGGCATGGTGCTATCGGCATCTAACTTATGCATCAATCTAGGCTTGGTTCTAGCGGTGGGAATCCAGTTTCTTTTATCGTTCTTGGGGATACCGTTCTGGTTCCAATTTGTCTTAATATCAGGGATCTGCGGTTGGGCGACGATTCATATTATGCGTTTGTTGCCAAAGGATTTTATTCGCCTGGTTTTTCTTGGGATCTTTCGTTCGATATACAAAATTCGAACGCTAGGAGCTGATCAGATTCCGAAGGAAGGTGGGGTGCTGATGGTGCCAAATCATCTGAGTTATATCGATGCTTTTGTGTTATCGGCAGCTTGTCCAAGGCCGATTCGATTTGTGCTTTTTGCGGATTGTTTTGAGAGTAAGTGGGTTGGTGGATTTGCACGGCTTTTTGATGCAGTTGCAATTTCTCCGAGCAAAGCGCGGGATGGAATACGGATTACGGCAAATGCGTTGAAAGAAGGCACGGTTGTTTGTGTGTTTGCAGAAGGACAGCTTTCGCGAACAGGGGCTCTTTGTGAAATTAAACGTGGCTATCAGATGATGGCAAAAAAAGGAAATACGGAGGTTTTGCCAGCCTACATGGACGGGCTTTGGGGCTCGATGTGGTCATTTTCGGAAGGGAATTTTCTAAGAAAGTTTCCTCAGACTTTACGTTACGGAGTGACGGTGGCGTTTGGGCCGCCGATCCCTTGGAATGTTGATATTGGAGAGGCGTTGCGTGGCTTGTCGGTTAAGACTGCAGCGGACCGGGAAGAGGGGCTTCTTGTGAAGGAGAATCGGGAGCCAGAGATTTCTGGTGATTTGCCACGGGGGTGGACCGAGATGAGGGAGCGTTGTTTTGGGAAGAATGAAGTGGGGCGTGGAATGAGAATCAATGCAATGCAGTTGAGCCAAGTGAATATGGCTCATCGTCAGACACGCTTACTGGTTGAATGGTTACCGGAAGATGATTTAAGCGGGATTTTGGGCGTGCTGTGGCCACTGAGTGTGGGGGCGACGGTTTCTTTTGCTGATGGTTTGAGCGATACCGCGATTTTGGCGAAAGTGGCACGGGAGGGGATCGATTCAGTGGCGCTGCGCGGAGTGGCAGGTCGGGATGATTTAGTGAGATGTTTGCGGAGAAAGAAAGTGATCGTGTGGAGCTTTGATGAGGTGGGTTTGAGTGACGGAAATTACTTCGGTTGTCTGGTGAATGACGGTCGGGTGGTAAGCTTTGCGCGGCCTGATCCGGATTACGAAACGACGACGATGCTCCCTCAAAGTGGCTGGCGAGAGGGCAAGCGCGGGAAGTTGTTGCCGGGTTGGGAGGGAGAGAAATTCGGTCCGTTGGATGAGGAGGGTTTTATTTTGTAGTAAAGCGACGGGTTGACATTGGTGGGGGGACGGTATTGGTTCCCGCCATGCAAGATCACGATCAGGAAACTGAAGTCGTTGAGGAAGACGCCGAAGCGACCGAAGAAGTTGTTAAAGACAATGAAAATGAAGAGAATCCTGAGGAGGAGGCTCCTGAGGTTCCCTTGACTCCAGAAGCTGAGGCGATGAAGTGGAAGGAAGCGGCGATCCGTGCGGCAGCCGATCTGGATAACTACCGCAAGCGAATGGCTCGCGAGCGTTCCGAGGATTTGCGATTTGCACGGTCCGGTTTAATCGAGGAATTGCTCCCGGTTTTCGATAATTTCTCGATGGGTCTGCAGATGGCGGAGCAGGAGCAGGATTCGATGATTTACAAGGGAATGGCGATGGTGCAAGGCCAGCTGGATGATTTTCTTTCTGCCCAGGGTGTGAAAGAAGTCGGTGCCGAGGGAGTTTTTGATCCCAATTACCATGAGGCGGTCGCCGAGGAAGAAAAAGAAGGAGCCGAGGCGGGAGAGATTCTTTTTGTAAAGCGTAAGGGCTATATGCTGCATGATCGTTTGTTACGAGCAGCAGCGGTGATTGTGGCCAAGGGGATGGAGAAATCTTCCGAAGAGGGAGCTGAAAATGAAGGGGGACCTGAGTAATGGCTGAGCGCGATTATTACGAGGTGCTGGGGGTTGCTCGGGATGCCTCCCAAGGCGAAATTAAGAAGTCTTATCGCAAGTTAGCGATGAAACATCACCCGGATCAGAATCCGGACGATCCGAAGGCTGAGGAAAAGTTCAAAGAGATTGGCGAAGCCTACGAGGTGATTAGCGATGAGGAGAAGCGGGCTGCCTATGATCGCTACGGTCACGCGGCCTTCAAGAGCGGGGGCGGGGGCGGAGGAGGAGGTCGTGGAGGGTTCCACGATCCAATGGACATCTTTAGTCAAGTCTTCGGTGGAGGAGGTGGTGGAAGTATGTTCGATGATCTGTTCGGAGGTGGGGGAGGTCGTCGCCGAGATCGGTCTGGGAAGAAACGCGGAAGTGATTTGCGATATGATCTTGAAATCACTTTGGAAGAGGCGGCCGAAGGGGTCGAGAAGGAGCTTGAAATTGAAAAGTACGCGAGTTGCGGAAAGTGTTCTGGTTCAGGGTCGAAATCGGGCAGCGCCGGGACTAATACCTGTAGCACATGCGGCGGACGAGGTGTGGTGGGGCAACAACGCGGGATTTTCATTCAGCAGGCGACTTGCCCTGATTGCCGGGGCGCTGGCCAAAATATTGCGGATCCTTGCGGGAACTGTGGGGGTGATGGTCGCAAGCAAGCGCCCGAGCGGGTGAGCATCCGAATTCCGGCTGGAGTTGATGACGGGACTCGACTTCGTTCGACCGGTAAAGGCGATGCGGGGATGCGTGGTGGTTCGGCGGGAGATTTGTATGTTTTCCTGCATCTTCGCGATCACGATGTGTTTCAGCGTGACGGTGATGATCTTTATTGCGAGGTTCCCTTGCCATTTTCAACGGCTGCTCTGGGTGGTGAGTTGGAGGTGCCAACTTTGACTGGGAGTGCAACTATGAAAGTTCCTGCTGGCACGCAAGGCGGAACGACCTTCCGGCTGCGTGATCGTGGAATGCCTGCTCTAAATGGACGGGGTAAAGGTGATCTTCATGTTGAGGTCCAGGTAGAGGTTCCCACTAGACTTAGCTCTGATCAGCGTGAAAGGCTGGAGGCGTTCACTGAGTCGATTGGCGAGAAGAATTCGCCGGTGCAGGAGTCGTTTTTTGAAAAGGCAAAACGCTTTTTCGATAGCTAGTGCGTAAGATGGATCGCTTTTTTCTATCGTCTGACCAGTGGGGTGAAGATCCCACATTAAGAGGTGACGAGGCGCATCATTGTTTTCGGGTGATGCGAAAGCAGGTCGGGGATAATGTTACCATTTTTGATGGGAATGGGAGAGAAGCTGACGCTAGGATTTCCGCGATTTCCAAAAATGAATCGCGTCTGGAATTATTCGATACGAGAAGGTTTCCAGCAGTGTTGCCGCAGCTTGAGGTTGCGGTTGGGATTCCGAAGGGGAAGAGTTTTGACCTCATTTTACAGAAAGCGGTTGAGATGGGAGTGAACCGGATTCAGCCACTGGTAAGTGATCAAGGGAACGTTCGATTTATGGCTGGCGAGGCCTTGTCGAAGCGGGATAAGTGGCAGCGGACATTGCTTGAGGCTTGCAAGCAGTGTGGGCAGAATTATTTACCTGAAGTGATGGTGCCCGCATCGCTTGATGATTACTTGGAGGAAATTGAATCCGGTGGAACTAGAATTGTCGGAGCTCTGACTTCCGAGACCAAGGCGCTGAAGGCACTACTTGCAGAATTGGAGGTTCCGGAACGCGTGGTGATGATGGTGGGTCCGGAGGGCGATTTCTCGTCAGAAGAATATCAAAGGATTTTTGAATCGGGATTTACCCCGGTAAGTTTGGGTGAACTTGTTTTGCGGACCGAGACTGCTGTGATTTGGATGGCGGCGGCAGTGCGCTACCAATTCCAATCATGAGCTCTGTTTTCTGGTTCCTTCTTTGGCTTTTCAGCTGCTCTGTCGCAATTCTTACCATCAGCTCTTACACCAACTCGGTCTGATACGGCCGGCTTACTCTGAGAGTTTTTTCAAGATGTTATACCAAGATTAGGGAAACTTGGCGAAGCGGCATGATAGGTAAGTTTTACTCGGACTAGAGCCCAAGCTCCATAGCTTTTTGGTCGAGGATCTTTCGGATGGGGGTGGCGATGGGTAGGTTCGAAAGTTCTGAAATAAGGTGGTATTTTTCGCCCTCGAGAAGGTGGGGCGGTTGAGCGTGATAAAGGTGTAAGGTGACTTTGTGGTGGGTAATGGTGTAGCAATGCTGGCTGAGAAGCTCTAAGTGTGCGCACTCCTCCGGTGAGCGAAGAGGAAGCTTCCAAAATCCTTTACGGCGAGAATCATGGCCTTTTGAAAGGAGAATCTGGTTCTTCTCAAACCAGAAAAAAGCATGTTCATCAATTTGGACGAATTTTTTACGAGGCTTTTTGACGGGAAGGCAACTAGGGGTTTTTGTCTGACAAAAGTTACGGACCGGACAGATGAGACAGGTCGGAGATTTGGGAGAGCAAATTGTTTGGCCGAGTTCCATGAGGGCCGAATTAAAAAGTCTAGCCTTTGATGGATCGAGGAGTTCGGTGGCGGTCTCCCAGATGATTTTTTGTCCTTCGGTGGAGTCGACTTCTTTGTGGTAATCCAAAAGTCGGGAAAGGACTCGAGCGATGTTGCCATCGACGATGGGGGCGGGGTGATCGAAGGCAAAGCTACTCACAGCTCCGGCAGTGTAGCGGCCAATTCCGGGAAGGGTTTCGAGGGTCTCAGCGTCGGAGGGAAATTTACCTTCAAAATCATGCAAGACGGTTTGGGCAGCTTTTTGAAGATTGCGAACGCGATTGTAATAACCGAGGCCTTCCCAAGCCCGTAGAATTTTCTCTTCCGACGCAATAGCGATAGTTTTGATATTAGGAAATTCTTGTAGAAAATTTTCGAAGCGGCGATTGGCGAGAACTGAGGTCACGGTGGTCTGCTGAAGCATGATCTCGGATACGAGGATTGACCATGGATCGGTTGTTTCTCTCCAAGGATAGGATTTGGCGTTTGCTTGAAACCACTTGAGGAGAGTGTTCCGGAATCGTCGCTTATTCTTAACTGGATGGTGTTGTGCGCTGGGTTTTTCCATGCTTCGTTGGAAGCTTAAGGATGGAGGCTATACGGGCCAACGCAAATCCAGCATTGGGAATTCGGGTAAAGCGCGCTAGGATTCTTCTGCGAATGGGAAAAGTCACTTATACTCTGGCTCTGTCAGATGAGCAGGTTGCGATTTTGAAGGACTGCTTGTCGAGGGACGGCTTTGATTTTCAGGAGAAGGAGCATGCTCTTTATTCGGCCAAAAGAGGGAAACTTAACGTCACGGTTTATCGGAAAGGGCCGAAAGTTTTGGTGCAAGGAAAGGAGACTGAAGATTTTGTGAAATTTATTCTCGAGCCCGAAGTGGTGGGGGAGGCGCGTTTGGGGTATGAGGAGCATTGGCAGGCGGAGATGTTTGAGCCTCACTTCGGAATTGATGAGAGCGGCAAGGGGGATTATTTTGGGCCGCTTGTGGTGGCCGGAGTTTATACGAATCGTGAGATCACGCGCGCTCTCCTAGATGCTGGTATTATGGACAGCAAAAGAATTGGCTCGGGGAAGAGGATTCGGGAACTGGCTACTAGGATTCGGGCTGAAGTTGGAGGTGGATACAAGGTGGTCAGATGGGCTCCCGCTCGGTATAACTTGCTCTACGAGGAGTATCATAACGTGAATCGTATGCTGGCGAGAGGGCACGCAACGGTAATTAAGGATTTGTCAGTTCGGGTTCCATCCTGTGGTAGGGCTTTGTCGGATCAATTCACCAAAGCTCCCTTGATCACAAGAGAGCTGAAAAATCGGGGTGTGCGGCTGAAGCTTGAAGAACGAACCAAAGCGGAAAATGACATCGCGGTAGCGGCCGCATCTATTTTGGCTCGGGAAAGTTTTTTGGACTGGATGGATCGAGTGTCCGAAAAAGTAGGCTTGGAACTCTCGTTGGGAGCTGGCTCTGCCGTCAAAGAAATCGCGCGTGAATTCATACGGAAATTCGGCAAAGAAAAGCTGGTGGAAGTCGTAAAGCTTCACTTCAGAACGACTGAAGAGATCTGATCAGTAGCCTCATCAAAACAATATGTTAGGTTTCTTAAGTTTTTTGACAGAGTGCCCCTTGCTAGTATCGTAATGTTGCGGTAATTCTTCCCCAAATTATGGCAAATTTTACTAAAAAAGAAATTATCCAAGAAGTAAGCGACGAGTTAGGAGTGACTCAGGCTCTCTCCTCAAAGATGCTACACCTCGTCGTCGATATTGTTTCACGCGAACTGGCGACTGCAAATAATGTCGTTATTCGTGATTTTGGAACCTTTGAAACTAGGATCGCTAAGGGAAGGCCCGGGCGAAATCCTAAGGATCCTGCTACGACGATCAAAATTCCCGACCGCGCCGTGGTCAAGTTTCAGGTCGGAAAAGCTCTCAAGGAGAAGGTGGCTCGGACGTTGCCTGAGATCAAGGCGAGGGATGTTGGATAGGATGAGAGTCCCTCCACTATTTGCCGTGGTAACTTTGCCGTTGGCCTTGCTTCTGGTTTCATGCGGATCTCCTGATTACAGCGGCTATCAAACCCGTGGTTACAATATTCGCGGGCAACATTATCAACCAATGAGTGTGGAGCGTGCTCTCCACTATTCAGAAGAGGGCGTTGCCTCGTGGTATGACGAGAGTAAGTTTTTTGGCCTCAAACGGGGAAACACCTCCCTCGGAGAGCGGGTGGGGCGTTTCGATATCTCAGGCGCTCACAAAACGCTTCCGATTCCTTGCCGCGTAAAAGTGACCAATCTTTACAACGGAAAAGTTCTCAAAATGCGGCTCAACGACCGTGGACCCTTCATTGCAGGCCGAATCATCGATGTGACACCCCGGGCTGCCTCGAAACTTGGCTTTAAGGATGATGGACTGACCCAAGTAAGGGTAGAGGTGTTAAGCGTGGGCGATGGACAATACCAACGGAAGGCGCCTGGCCGTAAATTCTGGTTCTGGCCATTTTAGGCATTTTGCCTTTTAGCAAAGCCTTGCTTGAGCTTGATGCGGGTTGAATCCATTCTTCCCCCGCATGCTTCGCTCTTTGATGACGATCTCCGGGTTCACCCTGATGAGCCGGATCTTGGGCGTGATGCGTGATATCTTGATCGCGCGGTTTTTGGGGACCGGGGTTGTGGCGGATGCCTTTTTTGCAGCTTTTCGTTTTCCGAACATGTTTCGCCGTATTTTCGGCGAAGGTGCCTTCAATGCGGCTTTCATCCCTTTGTTCGGGAAAAGGGTCACGATGGACGGGTGTAATTCGGCAATGCAGTTTGCCAATAATGCCTTCACGATTTTGTTAGGGACACTTGGGCTGCTAACTCTTTTGGCAATTCCCCTGATGGCCGCGATCATGTTGGTGGTAGTGCCTGGGTTTTTGCCTAAAGCTGAAGAAAGGCTTGGTGGTGAGGCGATAGAGTTTCGGATTCCTTTGCGAGGTGCCAAAGCGGTTTATTTGGAGACGAAAGAAGGTGAAGCCAGTTTTGAAAATCTAAGCGTAGTTAGACGAGGTAATCCTGCTTTCTTTGATGTTCTTGGTGAGGTTTTCGGTGGAGAGGTCAAAGCGGAAGGTAAAGAAGTTGAGCTGGCTTCGATCATTTTCGAGAGCCTTAAGAATAACGGAGAGGTTGAGTGGAGGGAGACTGATACCGAGGAAGATCAAAAATTCAAGATAGAAGCTGCCCGTGATCAGATATTTAAAGATGGGAGCTGGCTTGTGAATGACGAGGGGCTCCTACGGGTCCCTCTTCCTCCGGATCACGATTATGCGGTGTTCAAGGGGATGGCATCGGGAGACGGAGAGCTGGCGATCTATAACAATGATCCGGGAGCCTATGATCTGACAGTTAAGCTATCACAAATCACCTTCGTTTATCTGCTTTGTATGGCGCTGGTGGCGCATCTTAGCGGAGTGTTGACGACCTTGAAAAAGTTTGCAGCGCCAGCTTTTTCGCCCGTTATCCTAAACTTGGTTTTCCTTTGTGGGTTGTTGGGACTGGTGCAGTTTGTCGAGTGGCGAGGAGTTGCGCTGGCTTGCTGCGTGGCGCTCGCGGGATTCTTGCAGTTGGGTGTGCTTTGGTGGGTGTGTTTACGAGCCGGTTTGCCTGTGGTTTTGAAGAAGCCAGTTTTTGATCCCGGATTTAAGAGGCTTTTGGTCCTAATGGGTCCCGGCGTCATAGCCGCTGGAATTCAGCAAATCAACTTGCTGGTCGGGGGAATCGTGGCGTCGTTTCAACAGGGAGCGATTTCTTACATTTACTATGCGGATCGGATCTACCAACTGCCGCTTGGGATGATTGGAATTGCTTTTGGTATGGTTCTGCTACCAGAAATCACGAGATTGCTTCACAGTGACAAGGAGAGTGAAGCACGTGCAACAATGGTAAGTGGGCTGGAGTTGGCGATGATTGTGACCGTGCCAGCGGCGATTGCGTTGATGGTGATTCCGCAAGAGATTATCTCGGTCATTTTCGAGAGGGGAACATTTACCGCTTCGGATTCTTTCCAAACTGGACGAGCGCTTGGAGCTTTTGCGATAGGATTACCGGGGTATGTGCTAATCAAAGTACTGCAGCCGGGATACTTCGCGCGAGAGAATACCAAGTCGCCGATGTGGATGGCTGGAATTACGGTGCTTGTGAATATTGTATGCAGTTTGTTTCTCTTTCCCTTTTTTGGGCATGTTGGGATCGCGATCGCGACCTCGATTTCGGCCTGGGTAAATGTTGTTTTACTTTGGATTGGTTTGCGGGGATTTGTGACCTTGGAGAGCGAGAATTGGCGGCGGCTTCGTGGAATGGTGGTCGCTAGCCTAGTGATGGCTCTCGGATTGTTGGGGGTAAAAGCACTGATGGCTGGCTGGATGGATGCAGGGCCATGGGCGAAAGCGATTTCGACAGCAATATTGGTGGGCTTTGGGGCTACCATTTATGGGATTGGAGTGCTTTCTTTAAGGGTGACCAGTATCGCTGAGCTCAAGTCCGCCTTTCGAAAGTAACGACCTCGATGATCGTTTGCGCCGTTAGAGAATGAGGTTAGAATTCAACTGAAATGAACAAAGAAACTCTGATTCGGGGCGCAATTGTACTGGGTTTAATCTGGGCTGGGGTATGGGGGATTACTAGTTGGAGTGGTGCCAGGAAAGCGACTCCGGGGAAGGTGTCAGGGATGATTAACCAAGCCGAGTTTGAGGACTGGTCGGTTGAGGGAACGGCCAACTACTCGGAAGTGAGAAGTGAGAAGCGTTTAGAAAGGATCGATGAAATTGCCGGGACACTCAACCGGCTTGATTTGAGACAGCGAAAGCAGCTCGACGAGCAGGGAGATGTTATCGAAATGTTTTTTCGCTTTTCCAAGGAGGAAAAGCTCCACTTCGTCGATTTGATTTTCAACGAGAACATGGAGAGACTCATGGAATCACTCGATGAAATGCCTTCCGAAGAGCGTCAAAAAATGGTGGAGAGATCGGTTCGGGATATGTCGGACGGAAAAGGTGCTGAGGCCCTTGCCCGTTTAAAGGAAGAAGATCCTGAGATTTTAAAAGTGGTCATTAGTAAGGGTTTTAGCGCCTATTATCAGGGGGCTTCCGCTGACATCAAGATGTCGCTCCTTCCATTCATGGATGCTGTTGGTGAAGTTGTTCAGGGATTTGCCAAACCAAAAGTAGGGCTATGAGGCGAGGTTTTACGATGACGGAACTCGTTGTGGTGGTTGGTATCATGATTGCGCTTGCAGGTGTTGGCTTGCCCATTTTTGGGGGGATGAAATCCACTGCGCAATCGACAAAATGCCTTTCAAGACTCCGGGGTTTGGGTATAGCTCTTGAAAGTTATCTTGGTGAAAACGGCAACCTTTTCCCAGGGATTAAGATGGGGCGGAAGTCGCACTCCGGTGGAAACAATGTTCTTGAAGAAGTCCTTCGTCCCTATGTGGATGGGCCTGAGGTTTTTCAATGTCCGGCTGATCACGAGGATTATCGCCAGACTGGATCGAGTTATTTCTGGAATCACCGTGCCAGTGGCTTAAAACGAACCAGAGTGGTCATGATGGGAATGTCTCGTGGTAGTTCGAAGATTCCCTTAATTCACGACAAAGAAGCTTATCATGGGGCTGAAAATGGCACAAATTTCCTTTTTCTTGATTTGTCGGCGGGGAAGGATTTGGACTTTGATGTGGAGACTGAGTGATGCTTAAGGTTCAAAATCTCACCAAGAAGTTCGCAGGAAAGGATGCTCTGAAGGGCGTCTCATTTGAGGTCGATCGGGGAGAAATCTATGGTCTTCTTGGTCACAATGGCGCAGGGAAAAGCACCACGCTTGGGATCATCTTAAGTATGGTGGCCGCTGGAAGCGGGGAGGTTTTTATCGGTGATATCTCGGTCCGGGAAAACCCACAAAAGGCTCTCCGTAAGGTGGGCTCGATTTTTGAGGCCCCAGCATTCTACGATTACATGAGCGGTTGGGATAATCTCAAAGTGTTGGTCGGTTTAAGCGGACGCTTTGACAGGGCAGCGGCTATGGAAGTTGTTGAGCGGGTGGATTTGAGCGACCGGATTCATTCAAAGGTTGGCGCCTACAGTCATGGAATGAGGCAGCGACTTGCCCTGGCGCAAGCCTTGCTGCCCGAGCCGGAAATTCTTTTATTGGACGAACCGACCGATGGACTCGATCCCGAGGGAATTAAGTGGTTTCGTGATTTTATTTTGGGGCTTCGAAAGGAGCGGGGAATGACCGTCCTTTTTAATTCGCACCTTTTGTCCGAGGTGGAGCAAATGTGCGATCGGGTTGCGATCATTCGGGCTGGCGAGTTGGTTTATGAGGGGGCGGTGGATGAGCTTCGTGACGACCGCCCGGGGCTTAGGTTGCAAGCGAAGCCGCTTAGGATTCTTGGCGAGGTCGTGAGTAGTTTCGGAGGAGAGAAGATGAACGGAGACCGGTGGGTCTTTCCCGAGGGGACTGAGATCTCTGATGTGGTGAGGTCCTTAATTGAACGGGGCGCAGAGGTTAATGAAGTGACACCGGTCAGGCGTTCATTAGAGGATGTCTATTTGGAACACAGTAGTTTGAGCAAGCCATGATGTTTCTTCGACAATTACGAGGGGAGCTTAAAAAGCTCTTTGCCCGCAAGCGGACCTACATTGGCTATGTTGTATTTTTGATCTTTGAGGCCTTGCTCCTCTCTCTGTGGATTTACGTTGGTCGTGAACAGTTCGAGGATTTGGCGAAACGAAACTTCATCCCGGTGGAGCTTCTCTCATCATCACTGACGGCAACTTATTGGATTATGGGATTTAGTATGTTTTTACTGGGTTCGATTTATTTCGCATTGGTCGCCGGAGATATTGTTGCCAAAGAAACGGAGGATGGAAACATGCGGATGGTTCTATCGCGGCCGGTGTCTCGCTTGCGGATTCTAGTTCTCAAATACTGCGCCGTCATTATCTACACTGTGACCTTTGTGATCTTCGTGGGACTGACTGGATATGGGATGGCTTTGTTTGCTATGGGAAGTGAAGGGGGGCTCTTTGTCTGGAATCCCGAGATGTATATTCTTGCCGTGTATCCAGATCGCGATGAAGCTTTTCAGCGGCTTTTTACGGGGGCCTGCTTCATGGGTTTGAGTATGTGTGTGGTGACCTCACTGGGCTTCTTTTTTTCCTGCCTAAAGATTAAGCCGGCTGCTGCTTCCGTGATGGCGTTGAGCGTGTTTTTTATAGATTTCGTTTTGCAGAACATCCCCTTTCTAGCAAATCACAAAGACGTCTTTATTACCTTCCGAATGGCGAACTGGATTTATGTCCTTCAGGAAAATATCCCTTGGGAACGAATTGTGGAAAGTTACTCAATTTTGATGGGACTATGTGTGAGTCTTTTTATTTTGGGATGGATGGTATTTCAATCGCGCGATTTCAAGACGTAAGGCGATGTTTTTTTGAAAGACAAAAAGAGCGGTTTGATGTTCAGCGTGGTATCGGCTGGAAAAGGTGGTGTTAGACGAGTGGCTCATGAAATCGGTTTGGGGTCCCACCGTTTAGGGGTTCTATTTCGGGGAAGGGGCATCGAGTGAGGTTCAGGACTCCTTATCAGGAAGTTCAGAGGATTATCCCTCTGATGATGAGATGGTTTGGGCGGATCTAATCCCGAAATTTTCTTTGGTTCACTGGTTGGAGCTTATCTCCTAGCGGCCTAAGGGGTTGTTTTTTATTTTTTTTTGGCGAGACTACCGAAGTTGCGATGAATAGTCTGATGTACCGACGTGATCTCGTCTTTGCTCTGCTGATAGCGGCATGGGCACACATCGGCCTATTTTTCCTCTTCGTTGTTCTCATGGCTTCGAATTTGTTTTCAGAGCGGATTGATTATGAGGAAAAGAAATCTGAGCCGAGGCCCGATCTGATCAAAATGCAGATGGTTTATGAGGAACCCGCTGGGGTGTCGGTTGTTCCAATACAGCCTGAGCAACCGGAAGAAGCCGAGGAACAAGATCCGTCTCCCGTTTTTGTTCAGACAAATGAGGCTCAGGAGTCAGGAGAACCTCCCAAGGAAACAGATTTGATTGGCGAGCGTGATACGACTGCGAGCAGCGATGAAGATGCAATTGCGGGTGAGCAAGATAGGGCGGCCCTCTCTGGAGATGAAGAGCCCAAAAATGATCCCAAAACTTTCGACTCCGACTTTTCTGAAGGTGATGCAGTGGGCGGGAATACCGGTATGAGGGATTCGGTGGATGTTGGAAAAGGTGATGAGCAGATTAATCAAGAGACCGCGAAGACGACTGGTGATGCCGAACCGCTTGTGAAAGATCCCGTGCCCGTTCCAGTCGAGGAGGCAGCGCCTGCAACCCCAAAGGATGAACTGACCTCAATTGAGGAAGCCTTGGCGTTATTAGAGGAGGAAGTGGGTGACGGTCGGAAGAAAGAGCTGGTCAAGCCGGAGATTGAGAATGCCGAAGAGACTATGCCCGAGCGCCCAGCAAAGGATCAGCGCGAAGCGGCTGAGCAGAATGGTGGCTTCGCTCCGCGATCCCGAAAGACCCGCATCGCCGGAGTGATCAGCGCGAATGGCAAAGGTTCGCTCGATGTCGCCAATACAGCGATTGGCCGATACCAAGGAGCAATTTTCAAAAAGCTCGAAACGGCTTGGCAAATGGAAAACATCAGCAATCGCTCACTCCTTGCCCCTGGTAACGTGACCCTTTACTTTGTTGTGAACAAGAGCGGTAAGGTGTCACGTCAGAAGCAAATGGCTATGGTGGGAGCGTCAGGGACCCAATGGGGCATGATCTTGCGGGCGCTCAGTGGGATCAATATCCCGAAGATGCCAAAAGATGTTGTCACGGAACTCAAAGGCGATCCCTTGGAGATCATCGTCACTTTCAATTATCATTAAGTAAAAAATATGGAGTTTTCCGAAGCACTCGAAACAACGTGGGATTTTTTTAAAGGGGGGGGGTTTTTTATGATCCTACTTGGAATATGTTCTTTGGTTGGTTTAACAGTCATCTTACTGAAGTCGATCAGCCTAAAGCGTTCACGAGTTGTCCCCGATGAACTGGGACGTGAAGTCGAGCGGTTCGAAGAGCATCTTGAGGCAGGAACGCTTGGCAATTTGCAAAGCGAATTTGCGCGTGAGGAAAACTCGCTCTCACGTCTCTGTTCGGTTGCTCTTGGTAATGCGGGGAAGACACAGGGTGAAGTCCAGGAGGCCGTGCAGTCCTCTGCTCGAGAAGAAATCGTCCGAATGAACGCGGGGATGTCGGTTCTCGATGTCATCATCACGATTTCACCCCTCCTTGGATTGCTAGGAACTGCGAGCGGCTTGGTCACGGCCTTCTCTGATTTGGAAGATAACGAGCGAATTCGTGCTGGTATCGCGACCGCTCTCAGCACGACCATTGTAGGAATCGCAATTACTGTCCCGGCGGTCATCGCTCAAGGTGTTTTTAGTCGGAAAATCGAGCTGTTTTCGGCGCGGCTCGAAGTGCTGCTGGGGCGGGTGGTCTCGGCCTGTCACCAACACGTTTTCTTTCGCGATAAATCGTAAAATCTTATCGAGTGGAATTCAACCGCACAGCCCGGAAGCCCCCCACGGTCTCGATCGTCCCCTTGATCGATATTTTGGTGACACTTTTGTTTTTTTTCATCGTGACGATGAAGGATCCGGATGATTTCGAGAAAAAGAAGCTCAAGCCGGAGATTCAAGTTTCGCTGCCATCCGCGCATTCGATGAAGGTTACGACGACCAAGCAAACCCGGTCGACCTTGTCACTGGGCAAAGATGGTAGGGCTGAACTTGATGGGACGCCAGTGGTTCCGGGCTTGTTAAAGGAATATCTTATCGCCAATCTTAAGGAGAGAGCTGGCTTAAAACTTGCCCTTCGAGTAGACAAGGAATGCCCATTTCAAGCGATTCTAAGGGCTCATAGTGCTGCAATTGACGCCGGTTATTCCGAAAAAGAGATTTACTACTTGGTTGAAAGACCTCAATCAACAAACGGTACTTTTTCTTCCGAAAGCCCCTGATTATGATTCTTGAAATTATCCAATATGGCAATCCGGTGCTTCGTAAAAAATGCCGCAAGGTCACCGAGGTGACCGACGAGCTTAAGCAGTTAGGAGAGGATTTGATTGAAACAATGGTTGAGGCCCAGGGGGTTGGGCTTGCTGCGCCTCAAGTCGATCGCGATATTCAAATGGCTGTGGTGGATGTGTCCCACGATCCCGAATGCATTACCTTTTTGAAGGTCGATGGAGAGGAAAGTTCTCTCGATGATCTTATGCCATTGGTTTTTATTAATCCATCAATTGAGTTTGGGAGTGAGAAGGAGTCGGCGACCGAAGGCTGCCTGAGTATCGAGGGGATCAATGCTGAAGTCCGTCGGCCGGCGAAGGTTAGGGCAACTCTCGAGCTGCTCGATGGTCGTAAGATTCTCGTGGAGACTGATGGCTTGTTGTCCCGTGCCATCCAGCACGAAACAGATCACCTCAACGGAGTTCTTTTTGTGGACCGTTTGCCGACCGCGGCCAAGTTATCAATTAAGCGTAAGCTCAAGCGTTTGACTGTTTAAGAGTAAAAAATTCCATCCTCCTTTTATTTATGAAACCCGATCCCTCCAATCCATTCACAGCTGCGCAGAGTGATTCGTCTGGACCGCTGGAGAATCCCTTTGAGCAAGCACCCAAGCAGCCGGAGACCCCGTTGCCATTTCAGCAGAAAGGTACGCTGGAAAAGTCACCAAGTCAGCTTCCTGAGCGGAGGATTCAGAAGGAGGTTCCGCTGTCACCTTCTTCACCTGATGCTGGTTCCGTGCCAAAGCAGGCAGGGCTTCCCCCAATTCGTCTGTCGGAGCCCATGGAAGGGTTTGCGATCCCAGGCAGACCGGTGGATCCTCCCAAACCTGTCCGGGAAACTCCTAAAATGGAGGAGCAGGACCCGCTTGTGATGCCTGCTCCCTTCGAGCAATCAGCACTCAAGCGCTTAGCTGAGTCCGATATTCCACTATCGTCAGATCCAGTTCCGGACCCCCAATCTATCGATGAACGACAGTTAGTGTTGCGCGCAATCTTTGGAGTCGCTCATAATTTGAACCGCGATGAGATACTAAAAAGAGCATCGGCTCTCTCCGGAATTGTGAGTGTGCAATTACTTGGGCGGGCCGAGCAGGCTGCCTTCAGCGTTTTGCGCGGTGGAATACGAGGCCTTGGCCACGGCGCTGACTTGAATGTGGTTTCTGAGGAGGCTTCTGTTGAGTTGATTCATGGTGAAGCGACGACCCTCGTTGTTTTTTATAAGGGCGAGTTCCGTCCTGGGGTGCGCGAAATTTTGACGATCGTTGCGCGGGAGTTTTCTCAAATCGATTGATTGTCCCTGCGCTATTTTTGGAGAATAACACTGAGGTATGGCAGGTTGGCAGATTCGAATCGATGTCGGTGGGACATTTGCCGACGGATGGGCATTAACTCCGTCGGGGTCGCAGATTCGTTGTAAGGTTCTTTCTTCCGGAGTTCTTCGTACTTCGGTGGTTTCCATCGAGGATGGGTGGTTAGTTTGTGACCGACCTCTCTCGGATCATGATCGTGGACTTGAGGGCTTTTCGGTTGATGGCGTCCTGATTACTGACTCGGTGCCCAAGCTTGGAAGGATCAAGGTCGAAGGTCAGTTTCAGCTAGGTCAAGTCATTGAATTGGTCTCGGGTGAAGACGCTTCTGTTGTTGTAGCCCGTCTTTTGACCGGTACTGCGCCGGGTTCTGAATTCCCCCGGGGCGATTTGAGGGTTGCGACGACTCGAGGAACCAATGCTTTGCTGGAGGGAAAAGGCACCCCGGTCGATCTCTATACATCGAAGGGTTTTGAGTCCTTGTTGGAAGTCCGAGACCAACGGAGGCCCGATCTGTTTGAACTCTCGCCTTCTCTTTCAGTTCCAGTGACTAGGCGGGTGATCGGGGTGAGCGGTCGGTTTGACCGGCAGGGTCGTGAATTAGAACCTCTTGATGAGTCGGAGCTTGCGGATCCTGGAGAGGCAAAAGCTTTGGCAGTTGCAATGATTCATGCGGATGTGGCTCCGGGTCATGAAAAACGAGTTGCTAAGATTTTACGCGATAGCGGATTTGCGGAGGTGAGTGTATCCCATGAAATTGCGCCCATGATTCGGCTGTGGCCTAGAATGGAAACTACCGTGGCCAATGCTTATCTGACTCCGGTGATGGGAGGTTTTCTTAGCTCTCTTAAAGATGCTCTCCCTGGAGTTCCGCTCTCGCTGATGACAAGTGCCGGGCAGTTGAAATCTGCGGAAACATTTCGTCCCGTGGATAGTTTGCTTAGTGGTCCGGCGGGTGGGATCGCTGGGGCGGCGGCGCTGGCTCGAGCCTGCGACTTGGAGCAAGTTCTGACTTTTGATATGGGAGGAACTAGCACCGATGTGGCTCGGATTGCTGGTGAACCAGGATATCGTTACGAACAGGAGATCGGTCCAGTGAGGGTTCTAGCGCCAGCGGTGAAGATCGAGACCGTGGCAGCCGGAGGAGGGTCAATTTGTCAGTGGAGAAATGGCGGACTTCAAGTAGGTCCGAAAAGTGCTGGAAGTTCGCCGGGTCCAGCTTGTTACGGATCTGGTGGTCCGCTTACGGTGACTGATGTGAATTTGCTTTTGGGTTTCATGGATGAAACGCGTGCTGACATTCCACTGGATCGAACTGCGGCCGAAGGAAAGTTGGATGAACTGATTCAGGAAATTGGAGAAGAGGTGAATCGAGGTGAACTTCTGGTGGGGCTTCGAAAGATAGCGATTGGGCACATGGCCGAAGCTTTACGGCAGGTTTCAACTCGAGATGGATATGATTGCCGGGATCACACTCTCGTGGCTTTTGGAGGTGCTGGTCCTCAACACGCCTGTGCACTGGCGAGGGAACTCGGGATGAAAAAGATTCTTATTCCGGCCGACGCGGGACTTCTTAGCGCGTGGGGATTACATCAAGCTGCCGATAGAGAGATCAAGGTAAGACAGGTTTTGAAGTTATTAGATGGTTCAATCGGTGAAGAATTGGACCAGTTGAGGGAAGGTCGACAAGTTCATCGGAGTTTGTTCGAGCTCAGGTTAAAAGGGCAGGATTCTAGTATCGAAATTGAGGCAGGTCAGGATATTTCCGAGTTGGAACTTAGAGAAGCCTTCGAGACGAGATATCGTGAGCTTTATGGAGACGCCCGCCCGGTTGATCGCGAAATCGAGTGGGTTGCCTTGAGATTGGAGTTGGTGGGTAGATCGGCCGATTTGGACTTCGAATGTTTTGAGCGAGGAGGATTGGTTGAGAAGTTGACTCTTGAGCAAGATGGGTTTTCTACTCTCCTACTCGAGAAGGGATGGCGGGTTTTTCGGGGGACAGGTGGCTCGATACGCTTGGATTGGGAAGGTCGGAATGAATTGGAAGGAAGAGCTCCCGCGGTTGTCGAAGCGGAGCTTTTTAGGCGTCGTTTTGAGGGTGTGGTTGAGGAGATGGGGGAGTTGTTAAGGAGGACTGCGCTATCTACGAATATCAAGGAGCGGCTTGATTACTCGTGTGCTCTTTTGGATGCCGAAGGCCGTTTGATTGTGAATGCTCCCCACATTCCTGTTCATTTGGGTGCCCTAGGGCTCTGTGTGCGAAAGGTGTCTTGCGATCGAACTTGGAAGAAAGGTGATACAGTGGTGGTGAATCACCCTGCGTTCGGAGGATCTCACTTGCCCGATGTCACTGTGATTAGTCCGGTTTTTGTCGATGAGCAATTAGTCGGATTTGTTGCTAATCGTGCCCACCATGCTGAGATTGGAGGGAAAACTCCGGGGTCAATGCCTCCGGATGGCTGCTGCCTTGCTGAGGAGGGAATCGTGATTCCTCCAACTTCAATTGAATTCATTGGGGGAGAGTCTTTCGAAGAATCTCGATCGCCTGCGGATAATTTAGCCGATTTAAAAGCGCAGGTTGTGGCTAATCGGTATGGGGTAAAAGCGCTGGGAAAGCTGGTTGGACAGTCTTCGGTGGAGGTTGTGGTTTGTCATATGAGGGGAGTTTATGAACGATCCTCGTTTCTTCTTGCCGGAGCCTTGGAGGGATTTGGGGAGGCAAGTGCGCAAGACACGATGGATGACGGCTCGGTAATCCGGGTTAGGATATCCAAAGATAAAAAGTTGGTGGTGGATTTCTCCGGCTCGGCCGACGTCCATCCAGGCAACTTGAATGCCACTCCGGCTATTGTTAGGAGTGCAGTTTTATATGCCTTGAGACTTTGGGTGAGGACGGATGTTCCTTTGAATGAAGGACTTCTTGATCAGGTCGAGATCGTGACCGAATCGGGTATTCTGGACCCACCGCTTACGCGTGATCCGAAAGCGTGTCCAGCGGTGGTTGGGGGTAATGTCGAGACCAGCCAAAGAATCGTAGATGTTCTTCTGGAAGCTCTTGGCTTACAGGCCCACGGACAGGGCACGATGAATAATTTCCTCTTTGGAAATGAGAGCTTTGGATTTTATGAAACGATCGGTGGCGGGGCTGGAGCTGGTCCGGGTTGGCATGGAAGGAGTGGATGTCACGTTCACATGACTAATACCGCCATCACTGATGTAGAAATTCTCGAGGAGAGGTTTCCTGTGCGGGTTCGTGAGTTTGGAATCCGGCGCGGTTCCGGTGGGCAGGGTGAGTGGATGGGTGGCGATGGTTTGGTAAGGGAGATCGAGTTTTTGGAGGAAACCACGGTATCGCTACTCACCCAACGGCGTGAGCTTATTCCGCGCCCCAACGGTGTTCCCGGGCGTAATTTGCTCTTGCGTGACGGGCAGTGGCAGGAGTTGAGGGGGATTCAGAGACTTGCCATCAAAACGGGGGATCGTATTCGTATTGAAACTCCTGGTGGCGGTGCGTGGTTGCAAGACCTCCAGACCTCGCTATAATCCCGGTAATGAGCGATCAAGAACCTCAAATCACGGCGTATTTAAAGACTTTTTGCGGCTGGAGCGAAGGCGTCCGCGCTATTATGCGAAAATATGGATTGGAATTCGATGAGAAGGATATCATCAAGAATCCCGCTTTTCGTTGGGAAATGGAACAGAAAACCGGCCAACCTCTCAGTCCTTGTGTTGAAGTGAACGGTCAAATGCTTCCGGATGTCAGCGGAGAAGAGGTGGAGGCGTTTCTACTCGAGAAGGGCCTCGTGCAGGTGAACGAAGAAGAGCCTGACGCTCCAATCGATTCCTCCTGCTCACCCGAACAGCACGAGAAGCAAGCTCAGGCCGAGGCTGCGGCTAAGGGAGAGCCTGGAAAAATTGTGTTCCTCGACTGATTTTAGGCTAATATCCGACCTAATAATTTAGGCCTCCGGCAACTGATCTTCATCGGTTTTCGGGGGCTTTTTTCGATCACAGCCGAATCGCGCTTGCTTTCGGAGGCCAAATTCCCTTGAATCGTCCATGGCGGATCCATCTTTGGCCCTTTCTTTTGACGACGTCCTTTTGACGCCCGGTTTGAGCAGACTGCTCCCTTCCGAATCCGATGTGGGCACTGAGTTGTGCAAAGGAATCCCATTAAATATCCCGGTCGTCTCAGCTGCCATGGATACGGTGTCTGAGACTGAACTCGCGATGGCTCTCGCCCGTGAGGGTGGCATTGCGGTGATTCACCGTGCGTGCACCATCGATGAGCAGACATCGATGGTGGCTAAAGTGAAGCGTTCCGAGAACGCGGTTATTTACCAACCCCTGACAGTTTCGAGAAAGCTGACGGTGGCCGAAGTTCGCGGGATCATGGGGCGGGAGGGATTCTCTGGATTCCCGGTAGTTGGTCCGGATGGCCGTCTTGAGGGAATGGTCACTGGACGCGATCTTCGTCACATTCCAAGTGAAGAAGCTCTGGTCGAAGATGTCATGACGCCGATGGATCGATTGGTGACTGCGCCGGCCGATATGGACCAACGTCAGGCTCGGGAGATTCTTTACAAAAACCGAATCGAAAAACTTCCTTTGGTGAATGATGATGGGACTTTGGCTGGATTGATTACCGGTGCTGATATTGAAAAACGAATTACTTTCACCAGTGCGTCCAAAGATCCAAATGGCCAACTCCGTTGCGGTGCGGCGGTGGGACCGGGCCCTGAATTCTTAGATCGTGCTAAGGCTCTCCTTGAAGCTGGAGCTGATGCTCTCTTTATAGACGCCGCCACTGGGCATACTTCGCGTGTTATGGAGGTGATCGAGAAGCTCCGCGAGCTCGGTGAAACTCCGGTTGTAGCCGGTAACGTTGTTACGGCCCAAGGTGCCAGGGACTTGATCAGCGCGGGAGCAAATTGCCTTAAAGTTGGGGTTGGTCCCGGGTCGATTTGCACCACCCGCGTGATATCCGGGGTGGGGATGCCTCAGTTTACGGCTGTTCAAAATGTTGCCGATGCTGCTCACGAGCGTGGCGTGCAGGTTATTGCCGATGGTGGAATTCGATACTCGGGTGATATCACCAAGGCTCTTGCTGCCGGTGCCGATCTCGTCATGCTAGGTTCTCTGCTCGCCGGAACGAGAGAGAGTCCAGGACAGACCGTTCATTCTCAGGGTCGTCGTTTTAAGACTTATCGTGGTATGGGTTCGATTGGTGCGATGCGAAAGGGAGCGGGTGATCGTTACGGACAAAACTCTAGTGGTAAGCTAGTTGCCGAAGGGGTGGAGGGTCGCGTTCCTTACAAAGGGCCATTGGCAGATGTTGTTTTTCAACTCATGGGCGGACTTCGTTCTGGAATGGGATATGTTGGCGCACGGACCTTAACCGAGCTTCGGGAAATGGCCGAATTCGTCCGCATTACCCCGGGTGGTCTTCGCGAAAGCCACGCTCATGATGTTACCATCACCGAGGAGCCCACGAACTACCAACCTGCTTCCTGATTTTAAGATGCAAGAGATTCAACATGTTGCTGTTTTCGATTTTGGGTCGCAGTACACCCAGCTCATTGTTCGCCGGGTACGCGAATTGGGTTTTTTCGCTAAGCTTTACGCACCAGAAGATATCGCTGAAATTGGTCGGCCCGGGGCGATCATTCTTTCGGGTGGCCCCAAGAGCACCAGCGAGTCGGATGCTCCTGATATCGATTTCGAGAAATTGAAGTCCTTTGGAGTGCCCGTTCTCGGGGTTTGCTACGGGATGCAGCTTCTGAATATCAAATTTGGGGGCTCAGTGAAAAAGAGTAATAAACGGGAATATGGTGCTGCCGCTTTGACTCCGACCTGCCACAAGGATCTTTACGATGGAGTTTCTAGCGACTCTCAGGTTTGGATGAGTCATTCGGATACCGTTCAGGATCTGCATGAAGAGGCCGAAGTGATCGCGACCAATCAACATGGTACTCCGGTGAGTTTACGCTGGCCGAGTGGATTTTTTGGAATTCAATTTCACCCCGAGGTGACGCACTCACACGAAGGTTTGCGGATTCTTAAAAATTTCCTCCAGCAAGCAGAGAAACTTCAACGTTTTCATATTGAGGATTTCAAGCGCGAAATGATTGAGGGAATCCGCGGACTTGTTGGCGAGAAACAAGTTGTTTGTGGTGTGAGCGGGGGAGTTGATAGTACGGTTCTGGCGGTGCTGCTCAAAGAGGCCGGAGTGAAAGTCCGCCCTATTTTTGTGGATAATGGACTCCTGCGAAAAGATGAAGCAACTTTGGTGCAAAACAATTTTCAGCGCATGGGCGTAGAGATTGAAACAGTGGATGCTTCCGACGAATTTCTAGGTGCTTTGGCTGGAAAAGAAGATCCGGAGGAGAAGCGGCGGATCATTGGAAACCTTTTCATTAAGGTTTTTTGGGATTCCGTTGGGAATGCCGAAATGTTGGCTCAAGGGACCCTTTACCCCGATGTTATTGAGAGTGCTTCAAATGCGAAGTCAAAAGCTTCGGTCATAAAGACTCACCACAATAGGGTTCCCAAAATTCTTGAACTTCAGGAACAGGGAAAGGTGCTGGAGCCACTGGCCGAACTCTTTAAGGATGAGGTTCGTGAGTTGGGTGCGGCGTTGGGAATTGCCCCGGACATTCTTGGGCGTCATCCCTTCCCGGGACCGGGATTGGCCGTTCGTTGTCCAGGTGCGGTTGATCGTGAGCGGCTCGATATTATTCGCGAATGTGATGCCATCTTTATCGGAAAACTCAAACAACATGGATGGTATGATCGGGTTTGGCAGGCTTATGCCGGATTGATTCCGGTTAGGACAGTCGGGGTGAAAGGAGATGAACGAAGTTACGAGTGGGCCACTAATCTGCGAGCGGTGATTTCTGAAGACGCCATGACTGCCGAGTGGGTTGACCTCCCGGCCCAACTTCTCCGCGAGACAAGTCAGGAAATCTTGAACGAAGTCAGCGGAATTAACCGTGTCCTTTACGATATCTCGACTAAGCCGCCCGCGAGTATTGAGTGGGAATAGAACCTCTCTTACTTCTGATAGTCTTTCAACAGCTCCAAGGCTTTTGGTGTTCCGATGATCTTGAGCGTTGAAATGACCTTGGCAAGTGCCTCCCTTTTATCGGAGTCAGATTTTGCAAAAGTGCTTTCAACGATGATATAGTGTCGGATCGCAGCCTTGGGCTTTCCGGCTGTGATGTCGATATCTCCGGCAAACATGCGGAGCCGGATATCGAGTGCACCGGCGGGGCGAAGGTCGAGGGCATCAGAAGCGGCCTGACGTGCTTCATCAAATTGCTTGAGGCCGTTGTGTGCTTGGGATTTGAAGTAGAGTGCTTCGGCCTTGCGGTAAGCGTTCTTTTCCATTTCTAGGATGGCCTTGGCTCCGCGCAAGGCTTCCGGGTGCTTTTTGAAATCAAGCGATGCCTTGGTGTAGAGTTTCCAAACAAGATGCTTAGCCGGAGTTGATTCGTCCGAGAGTCCTTCGTGGAGAAAAGGCCAACCGCGTTCTTCTTCACCGTTTTTGATGAGAGTGGCGCCTAACCATTGCAGAATGGCGGACGGGAGTTTGGTTTTGGGCGAGTCTTGGCGTGCCAGGTTGATTTCATCTTCAAGGAGGTCAAGATTTTCAGCTTTGAAGGCATTTCTGACCAAAATAGGGCTGACTTTAGAAGCGAAGGTTTTGGAGTCGAGAGCACGAGCTTTGCGAAGGAAAGGTTCTGCTTTGGAACTGTTCTTGAGGCGAAGCTGATTCCATCCGAGCCAAAAGTTTGCGGAAGCTTGGCTTTTTTGGTCAACTGCGGGGAGCCGAAGAATTTGTTCCTGCATGCCTACAAACTCCTCCCATTTTTCCTGCTCCTGATAGATAGATGCTAGGCGAAGAATGAGAATTCTCTTCATTTTCTGATCGGTGGTGTTTTGAAGGATTACTTTGTAGTCTCCAACGGCTTCTCCTTCTCGACCGGCTGCATTTAGGAGTTCTGCTCGGTCTAAGCGAAGCTGGGTCGTTTGCGTTGCCTTCGGGAATTGAGCGATAAATGCGGCGATGGCAGCGAGTGCTCCTTTTTCATTTTCCAGGAAGATCTGTGACTTAGCAACGTGATAGCGGACGCCAAGAGCGTTCGAAGCGTCAACAAGGGAAAGGTTGAGCAACCGATACTGTGAAATCGCTTTCTCATAGGTCTTTGCTGCGTAGAAGCTTTCGGCGAGAAGTAGGCGAATAGAATGAATTTTGGGATCCTTGGCCTTTGTGGTGGCGTAGCTGTTCAGAAAACTTTCGGCGTCTTTGGTGAAGTTATTGGCGCTTCGCTGATGGTCGCGAACAAGGAGGTTATAGGTGGCTTCAAAGCTTGACGCGGATCCGGGCGAGAGCTTGGCGATCTGCTCGTAGAGTTTTGTTACTTCGTCCTCCTTGCCAAGTGCGTCGTAGGATTTTGCGACCATGATTAGGCGCTGAAGCTCGGATTGTTTTTCGAGTTCGAAGTTTCCAATACGAAAGACATCAATGACATCCTGCCATTGCATGTCCTTATAGTGTAAGCTCATCAGAACAAGCTGGGTCTTTCCTTTAACGTCTTTCGGTTGTTCTTCCGAGAGGGTATTTCGGAACCAAATTTTGGTGAGGGTCTTTTCGCCAAGTGTCTGAGCGGTAAGAGCCGCCTGGAAGGTGGCTTCAGCGCGGATTTTCGAGTCCTTTGATTTCGACAGAATAACAAACTGCTCGTGAGCTTGTCTGGTGCTTTGTGATTCGCGATATAGCCTGGCCAAGGCGAGTCGGGCTGTTTCGGAGTATGGGCTCTTCTCATCTGCTATGACAGCTTTCAAGGAAAGAAGCATGTTGGCTTTGTCTGCGAGCTTATAAAAACAGAGGAACCGTCGATAAAGTGATTGGTGTTTAATCTCTTTGTTTGTTGTTGTAGTAGAGACGATTTGAAACCACTTAGCCGCGTCCCGCCATTTCTCAGCCTTGTAATCGTCGGAGGCAAGGAAGAGGGCAGAGGCTTCCACAAATTTCCCGGTCTTCCAATTTGTGGCAGCGGATTTGAAGCAGGTACGGCTGGCTTCGTTTTCGCCAATTTTACGATAGGACATACCAAGGAAATACCATGCTTCGATCGCTTTCTCATCGCGGGGAAAAGTCCTTAGGAATTGGTCGAACTTCTTAGCGGCAATCCGATAGTCCCGTTCAATTTTCTTAGCATCTTTTCCGTTTTTAGCGTCGTTGTAGTTTAGCGTAGCGAGGTCATAAAGATCGCGGGCTGGATTGACACGGAGGGCATCCTTCTTTTGATCTGGGGCCTGTCCCGGAGAAGGAAGTGACAGCCCGATTAGAGTAGCGAGTAAGGCTCGGATCTTCATCGGAAAAACTAAGGGTTCTTGGGCGAACGGGTCGCGAAATCGATATTCCAGATACCGGCTTTCTGGATTTCGTCAACAAGCTGGAGAAGTTGCTGATTCCGGCCGTCACGGTCGGCACGGATTCGCACTGGTTGTTGATCGGCACCGTCTTCGTTGGCGAGTTCGGCTGCTTTCACAATTCGTTTAAGTTTCTGCCTGAGTTGGTCTTTGGTGTAAACTTCGCCGCTGATGGTGATTTCACCGCTAGCGGAGAGGTTAATTACGATCTTATTGGCAACACGGGCTTTTTGAGAGCCTTCACTGGTGGTGGGAACAGCGACTTTGAGGTCCTTTTCCTGTTCTGTGATCTGGTAGGTGACAAGGAAGAAAATCAGAAGGAGAAAGACGATATCAATCATGGGTGCCAGCTGAAAGCTGGCGGGCGGAGGATTGTTATCGCGAATGCGCATGACGTTAAAGCGGTCTTTGATTCCTAGAGATCGCGCATTGGGAAATCGTCGCGGAGAGGTTGGCTCGTTGATCCAGTCTGGCCTTGCTGGATTTGGGAACCAATTAAGGCGAGGATGTGGGTTCCGGCCGCTTCTAGTTCAGCGGTGTGGTTTTGGACTCGGCCCCGAAAGTAGGAATAAAATGTCATAGCGATGATGCTAATGACGAGCCCACCAGCGGTGGTTATTAGGGCCTCCCAGACTCCTTGAGCCAGTTCCAGTTGCTTGGCTCCTTCGATGTTCCCGTTGGCAATTTCCATGAAAGATTTGATCATTCCGATTACCGTTCCAAGTAAACCAACCATCGGAGCGATCCCTCCAATATCAGCCAGGTAACTGATTCTTTGGGTTAGGATTCCGGCCTGACGATTTCCTTCGGCCTCTGCAACTTCGCGTATTTCGGGGTGGCTGGCATTTGGGTTTTTGGTCAGAAAATCGAGGGTTTTTTGGGTGACCCGAGCAACTGCTTCTCTTCGACCATGACAGTAGCCGACAAGTCCAAGATAATCACGCTTTCGTATCATAGCCTCCGAGGCATTCATGAAGCGATTTGAAACGACCGAGCTGCGACGGAGGGTCAGGAAATAAAGAAGAATGAGAATGGCGGTGAAGATCGAAAGGACGACGAGGGCTCCCATGACCCAACCGCCCTTCTTCAGAATTTCGACCAAGGTGATGTCTTTGGCAATATCTGCCACCTCTTGGGCAGATGCAATGGACGGAATCAGCGCCAAAATAAGCGCGAGGAGAAAAGTGGTCTTCATGAGCTAGTTAGTCGAAGTCTAGCGGGAGATTATTCAGGTGCAAGTGCAGGAAAACCCACCGTAACCCTCTTATTCCCTATTTAAACGATACCAATTAGGGGTTTTGTGCCTAGAATCTTCCAGACAATGTCCGTTCTCCCCTTACTTCGAGCAAGGCTTTCGCAGGTCCCCCATAAACCGGGTGTCTACCTGCATAAGGATCGGTTGGGCTCGATCATTTATGTCGGAAAGGCGAGAGATCTTCGGAAACGGCTAAGCAGTTACTTTATGCCATCGGGGAAGAAACGGGCGGACCGCAAGACCAGAGCCCTGATCGACTCGATCTGTGACTTTGAAGTCCACGAAGTTCGAAACGAGCAAGAAGCTCTGCTATTAGAGGGAAAGCTCATCAAGCAGTATCGGCCCCGCTACAATGTGAGCTTCCGCGATGATAAACGCTTTCTCCTCGTGAAGGTAAATCTCGATGATCCGTGGCCGAAGTTTCAGACAACACGTCTTAAGAAAGGTGATGGTGCGCGATACTTCGGGCCATTCGCACATTCGGGGGCGCTACGGGCTACAGTTGCTTGGCTGAACAAGGATTTTGGACTTCGGAGTTGTCGGCCTCGAAGTCCGGGAGAGAAAGACTACAAACATTGTAATGCTGATGTGATTCGAAATTGCATGGCTCCCTGTGTTGCGAAGGTGAATCGCGAGGAATACCTAGAACAATTGGAGCAGGCTTGCGAATTGTTAAGCGGAAAAGGGAAGGGCGAGCGACTTAAGAGCCTGAAGGTGGAAATGGAGCAGTCGGCGGTGAAGTTGAATTTCGAGAAGGCCGCTAGGCTTCGCGATGTTATTGTAAATCTTGAGCGTGCGCTGAGCCCGACGAGGCAGTTTACACGGGGACGGGGAGTGCCCACGACAGTTAAACCAACCGAGGATTTAGCTGAGTTGGGTGATTGGCTCTCACTCAACGGACCACCGACGATTATGGAGTGCTTCGATATTTCCAATATCTCGTCGACTCACATTGTGGCCTCGATGGTGAGATTTAAGAATGGATTGCCGGATAACCAGAACTACCGGCAATACAGGATTAAGACCGTGGACGGGCAGGATGATTTTGCAAGTATGGCCGAAGTAGTTCGGCGCAGATACGGTCGAATTCTACAGGAGAACATGGAGGCTAATCCTGAAGTTGCGGAAAGCACGCAGGAAAGTCATGTCGAGACTCTTCGTCGACTTGCATCCGAGGGGAAGAGCCCGGTCACGCTCCCTGATTTGGTGATCGTGGATGGTGGGAATGGGCAACTCAGTGTCTCGGTGGCGGAGTTACAGCGACTAGGGTTGGGCGGTTTACCGATCTGTGGTTTGGCAAAGCAGCGGGAGGAGATTTTTTTTCCGGGCGAGGGTGAGCCGGTAATCATTCCACATGATCGGGGGGCTCTTAAATTGATGCAGCGGATTCGTGACGAAGCTCACCGTTTTGCGAATCGCTACAACGAGTTATTGCTACGAAAACGGGTAAAGGAAAGCTTGCTGGATGATTGTCCTAGTGTGTCCCCGGCAAAGAAGAAAGCGCTCCTGAAGCGGTTTGGTTCAGTGGCGCGGATAAAGGAAGCAACGGCGGATCAGATCGCTGATCTTACGGGCTTCTCACTAAAATCAGCTGTCGAGATTTTGGCCTTTCTTAAAGGAAGATCCTAGTTTGGGTCTTTTCTCCAAAGGGTAGGGGAAGCTACTTTTGGAGGCAATAGAGGAACTCTTGGCGCTTTCCGCGGTCAACCTTCCCAACCCTCAGGAAAAGTTGGTTGTCTAGAGCAACGGGGCTGGCATAGGTGTCATCCCCAAGCTTGTTTTCTGCGATTTTTTGAAAGCTGTCTCCGGATGCTTTGAAGACCACGCTAGTGCCATTCTTAAGGGTGGCGTAAATGTGGTCGCCAACTGCCAGTGGTGAAGCCATCACGCCCCGGCGGCCAATTTTTTCAGACCACTTCTTCTCTCCAGTTTCGGCACCCCAGCAATAAGCTCTGCCATCATCAGCGATGGCGTAAATCAAGTTGTTGTGCGAGAGAAGAGATTGTTCGTAGCAGACGACTTTGTTCTGCCAGACTTTGATGCCGGTTCCATCGGCCTTGATGCCGGCGGTTTCTTTCTCGGGAAAGCCGCCGCTGGCAAAGATCATATCATCTGTCCACACGATAGTCCCACACATCGATTTAGCTCCGGCTTCAGTTTCCCAGTTCAGTTTCCCGGTAGCGGGTTCGTAGCTCGAGAACTTGTTAATTCCAGAAATGAGTAGCTGTTCCTTGCCCCCAACAGTTGCGACGACAGGGGTGGCCCAGTAGTCATGACCGGCTCTTGGAGTTTTCCAAACCTCCTTACCATTGGAAGATTTGAGAGCTGTTAGAAAGCCGCCTTCTTTAGTTCCAATCACGATGATGAGATTCTCTTTGTAGAGAACAGGAGTGGAGCCAAATCCAAATGGGTATGAGGGACGGTAATCCCCCACGGTCTTGGACCAGATGATTGTCCCATCGGGCGAAATGGCTGTGGCTTTTATTTTTTTATCGTTCTGGAAAATGACGAGAATGTTTTGACCATCCCACTGGGGGGATGCTGAAGCAGGAGAGTTCTCGGAATGGAGTTGCGTTGGAAAGCCCCCTTGATGGACGACCTTGGACCAGATAAGTTTTCCGGTTTTTCGATCGAGGCAAAGAAGTGACTGGGTTGAGTTGTTCTTCTCAGCGGAGGTTAGATAAATTTTTCCTTTTACAAAAATCGGGGTGGAATGACCGCGGCCAGGAATAGCGGTTTTCCAGCTTACGTTCGTATTTTCTGACCACTCGAGAGGCGGCTTAGCTCCGCTCGGAGCGTGATTGTTTTGGTCCGGACCACGCCACTGGGGCCAATCGGCGGCGTGGAGTGGGATGAGAAGGGAAAGCAGAATAAGTCGCTTCATTGAGGTGATTATGGAGGCTTTTGAATCTCAGGCAACGGGAGAATAAGGTATTCAGGATGGCTGGAATCGTTAAGAGTTTTGGCATGTTCGCTCGCTTTGTGAATTTTTTCTGGTTGTGGACCCTTTTGGGGACTGGATGGGCTTGGATTGTGCCGGAGCATTTCACGTGGTTTCTCGGGGTGATTCCCGGAACTGAACTAAAGTGGGTGCCGTTAGGATTGGGGATCATTATGCTTGGAATGGGTATGACCCTGACTTTTGCAGATTTTCGGGAGGTTTTGACAATGCCCAAGTGGGTTGTGCTTGGGATTGTCGCCCAGTTTTTAATCATGCCGCTGATTGGGTGGGGAGTTGCCACAATCTTTTCGCTGCCGGCCCAATTCAAGCTTGGTATCATCTTGGTGAGTTGTTGTCCGGGGGGGACGGCGTCGAATGTGGTGACTTATCTGGCGCGCGGAAACCTTGCATTGAGCGTTATGATGACGATGTGCTCGACTCTTTTGGCGATAGGATTGACTCCGTTGCTGACGAAGACCTACGCATCTGCAATCCTTGAAGTTGAGGCATGGAAGATGGTCGTCTCGATGGTGATGATTGTTCTTCTGCCGATCATTGTTGGATTGATTTTGAACTCGCTTGCAGGCAAGAGGCTGGAAGCGATTAAGAAGGGGTCACCTCTGGTCTCGGTCTTTGTGATTGTGCTGATTGTTGCGGCAGTGGTTGGTGCCACAAAATCAGACATTCAAATGCATTGGCAGACCTTGCTTCCCGCGGTCTTCATTGTGCACGCTTTTGGATTCGTTTTGGGATACCTTTGGGGAAGGATTTTTGGTCTGAAGGAAAAGGAATGTCGGACGTTTTCGATTGAGGTTGGAATGCAAAATTCTGGCCTCGGTTCACAACTGGCAAAAACGCATTTCACCCTGATGGCTGCGGCACCATGTGCAATTTCGGCTTTTTACCACTGCATGATCGGGAGTTTTCTTGCGAGCTTGTGGCGGCGACGAGGGGACAGTGAACAACCATCACAAGATCATTAGGTGGAAATCAAATATTTCGTCTATAAAAACCTACTAGCCTTCCCCGCCGCTGCCAAAGCAATTGAAACTTGAGAAATGATCACTTTGTCTCAAAGTTCGGATCGAGACGATGGGTGTGGTCGGGGAAATTGAGTCTGATGCTTTCGGTGGAAGGCGTCTTTTTTGGGGCAATAGGAAAAGTTGTTTCTTTCTTCGTGAGGCTGTCATCGGTAAAGGCGTGAAGAAAATTGAGAAGGTTGGTGATGTCTTCGTCGGTTAGGCCAAGATTTCCTAGGTCGTCGTGGTTGACAGTTTCCGGGTAGTCGGTGACGCCCCAACGTTCGGGTTCGAGGTCGCGCTTGTTGTAGAATTCGAGAACTTCGCGGAGAGTTTTAATTGAGCCGTTGTGAAGATAAGGAGCGGTGAGTTCAATATTGCGGAGGCTAGGAGCTCGAAATTTCCCAAGATCTTCCGGGTTGCCGGTGACCACGAAGAGGCCGGGGTCTTTTCTGCCGATGGCAGGCGCTCCGAGATTATCGTATCCGAAGTCGGAGAGGAGTGGTTTGTTCCAGTTTTGAGGTTCGAGGAAATGGCAGTCGGCACAGCCGCCCGAGGTTTTGTAAATATCGAGGCCTCGTTTTTGAGATAGAGATAGGGCACTCTTCTCTCCTGCTTGGTAACGGTCGAAGGGAGAATCGAAGGGGCGGAAGAATGGGGATTTTAAAAACTCAACAAGAGATCGAAAGACAAGATAAGTGAGTTGGTTGTTATCCTTTAGGGCCCCCTTTGGGAATTTTCCCTTGTAGGTTGATTTGCGGATTTTCTGGGCAAGATCGGCTTTATTTTTGAGGTTCATTTCATGGGCCTCAAAAAAGGGTTGGTCTACTTGTTCGAAGAGGTCCTTGGCTCGTCCGTCGTGAAAGAGACCGCCTTCCCACGCAAATATTTCGGTTCCATCCGGGAGTAGGATATCCTCGTATGCGAAGGGAGGAATAAGCGCTGCATACATGAGAGATGGAGCGTTTCGATTGCCTGAGAGGGTTGGTGTGGCTCCGGGAGAGACACGTCTGGGGTCAGCAAATGCGTGGTTGGGATTGTGGCAAGTCAGGCATGACTGACCGGGAGGATTCGAAAGGTTTTTGTCGGTGAAAACAGAACGCCCGATCTCAGGGAGATCGGGCGCGGCTTGGGCTATCTTGACTCCGCAGGAAATTAAGGCGAGGAGACGGAGCATCAAAGGGGGGGGGTAGTCAGAGATAATATGACTCTGCTATTTCTTTGGGGTACCGAAGTGCTTTTCGAAATCGTGCATCAGGTCGTGAAGCTTGGCAACGTTTGTAGCATCGGTTGACTGTTTGCACTTCATGGAGGTCACGATGATCTGGTGGCAAAGTTGGAGTTTTGCCGTGTAGGTCGCTTGGCTAGATTTTGCTTCGGCGAGTTTGAGACGTTGGGCGAGAAAGTAGTTGAGGATTTTCTCTTGGATCGCTTGTGCGTGGGACTCCTTATTCGTGATCCACCGGGTCAGTTGGTGGGCATTTTTTGAAGGGTTCTTGGAAAGTTCGATGATCTGTTTTGAGGCTTTTTCGATAGTCTCGAAGTCTGTGTGCATAGACTCAATGACGTTGTCATCATTGTAGATGCCACAGGGGATCTGGCAGTGAGCTGAGATCGTTGCAGGAGCGAGAAAAGAAAAGGCGCAGAGAGCGAGAATTGATTTTTTCATGTCAAGAGGACCTTAACTGATCATGCTAAAGGCGCAAGAAACGAAAAAGCAGGCAAACGACAAGCGGGCGATGGGGGCAGTTTCTCATCGGGAGAAAATCGATCTGTGAGGTCTTCGGTTCACTCTCTTAAAAGCAGATGCTGTCATCGCGCCTAATCCACTTTTGTTTTGCTAGAATTGGGCAATAATTACGTTGTCCACTGCTTGAGGTTTCTAGGAGGAATTCGAAGCGATCTTGTAGATCAGAGAAGATGTTGTTGGATTTTATGGAGAAATATTGCCGAGGCCGAAGCAACATTCAGCGAGTCGGTTCCTCGAGACATGGGAATATGGATGAGATGATCGCAATGGGATTCAATGGTCTGGTTAAGTCCAAAGTCTTCCGGACCCAGAAGGAGGGCAGTTTTATTGGGAATTAGAGGGAGGTTGTTAATAGGAATGGAATTTTGAGACAGGCTAGTTCCAAGAATGGTGTGGGTTTTACTTATCTCGGTGAGATCTGAGAGGAGATTTGGAGCTCGTCGGACTGGAAGGTGAAAAAGGTTGCCGGCGGAGGCTCGGATGGCTTTGGCGTTGAATGGCGAGGCTCCCTTTCCGAGGAGGACTCCCGCTCCGCCCAGTGCGGCGGTGTTGCGAATGATAGTGCCGAGGTTGCCGGGGTCGGCAATTTCGGGAAGAACAACGAGGGTTCCTTTCGTCATCTCAGAAAGTGGGGGGTTCTCAGGTTTTCGGGCAATCGCGAGATAGCCGCGGTGAAAATGAAAGCCAAGAAGGAATGATGCTTCTTCACGTGAAAGATCGTTGCCGATACGAATGATCTTATCTATGGAGTATGACGAATTTTGAAGGCGCTCAACAGGAATCTGCCCTTCGACGATGAAGTGAGTTTCGGTTTCCCTTTCTTGAAGAATGCTACGCCAATCGATCATATCTTTTTGGGCTCAGGTAGGGTCGTGAAATGATGACGAAAGAGAAGGAAGTTACGGGTGGGCTTTGACATTGCAGAACTGGGAAATCTGTCGCCATGTAAAGTCCTTGTAGAGCATGTCTTCGAGAAATAAGTCTTTGGGAGAAAGAAGGTTTGCCTTGATAAGCTGGGCTGGATTCGTGAGGCGCGAAAAGAGGACATGCTTAATTTGTGATTTGGCGACAGACTTACGACCATACCCCTCGGGTTGGTTTGCTGACCAATAGTGGATCTGATCTCCATGTGAGCCAAGGTAGATAACGGAGTGGCCTCGTTCTCTTTTTCCGATGCTATTAGTCCACCACATTTTCATAAAGTCTCCGGCCTGGGCGTGGTCATATGAGGTGAAGTTGACTCCGCAGTTCAGATCGGAAAAAAGCTTTGCAGTTCCGGGTCCATTGGCGTTCCAGCGTCCGAAGATTTCCTCACCATCTTTGACTCCCAGATTGGCGAAGCGGGCGTATTTATCTTCCGGTAAGAAGGTGGAACTGTGAAGCCGAAGTTGTTCAATCGTACGGAGGAAGACTAGATAAGTGGCGCCGGAACAGAAGGTGGACTTGGCCGCTTTGAGATCCTGTTTGATGATTCCATTTTTGAGGGAAACGCATGCGGCAAGCCTATCAACCGCGGCCTGTGAGGCATCGTAGCCACTGCCTTTCGGCATCGATCTTACCGAGGCGAGGACGATTGAATTGAGGGGGGTATCTGTGACCTGCGTCTTGAGTTGAGAACAGGAGGGAAGCGCGGCGACCACGATGATAAAGATCAATTTCACGCTAGTAACCTAGCCATGGTCCTAGCCACTTTTCAACTTCTTCCATGCTCAGTTCTTTCCGCTCGGCATAGTCTTTGATCTGATCCTTCTGAAGGTTGTCGATCATAAAGTAGTGTGAGTCGGGATGGGAGAAGTAGAGCCCGCAAACCGCCGAGCCAGGATGCATCGCACAAGACTCGGTGAGTTCGACAGAGGCTTTCTCATTAGCTTGGAGAAGATTGAAAAGGATGCGCTTCTCGGTGTGGTCGGGCTGGCTCGGGTAGCCGGGAGCAGGGCGAATTCCCTGGTATTTTTCGTGGATGAGTTCCGATTGGCTAAATTGTCCCGGACGTTCGATTCCCCAAGCGATACGGGCCCGGTGATGTAAGAGTTCAGCAAAAGCTTCGGCGAAACGGTCAGCAAGCGCTTGCACCATGAGAGCTTCGTCGATGTTGTTCTGTTCGCGAAGTACGGCCGCCCATTCATCCGCGCCGTGAATGCCAACGACAAAGCCCCCGAGGTGGTCGCTCTTGGGAGCCACGTAGTCGCTGAGGGCATAGTTGGGTTTTTCGAACTTTTTATTTTGTTGGCGAAGGGTGTGGAAGGTGACGTTGTGATCGGGAAGATGAATGTCATCTCCTTCTGCTTTGGCGGGAAAAAACCCATAAATTCCGGAGGCGGTGAAGCGCTTTTCGGTGATGATTTTTTCGAGAAGTTCTTTTGCTTCAGAGTAGAGTTCTTTAGCGACCTTTCCTCCTTCTTTATTCCGGGTTTTGAGTGTCTCGGTTTCGGAGTTCCAAACACCACGTAGTTCCCAGGTGTGGAAGAAAGGGGTCCAGTCGATGTAGGTTGCGAGTTCGCGCAGGGACTGGGACTTGATGGCGCGGGTCCCGGTAAATTCAGGAATGGGTGGGGCGTAGCTTTTCCAGTCGATACTGACCTTATTGGCGCGGGCTTGCTCGATGGAGAGAGCGGCCTTCTTTTTTGTTCCATTAAATTTTTCTCGAGCCTTTTGATGGTTTTCTTCGTTGGTGGTGATGAAAATTTGTCGATCTTCGGACAGAAGAGCGGTTGTGACGGGAACAGACCGGGAAGCGTCGAGGACGTGAACAAGTGGGCCTGTGTAGTGTCCCGCAATTTTGATGGCGGTGTGGGCGGCGCTGGTCGTGGCTCCTCCGATCAGGATTGGGATGTTTTTCTCTCCGAAGCCTCGTTTTTCGGCCTCTTTGGCGACGGTAATCATTTCGTCGAGCGAAGGGGTAATGAGCCCGGAGAGACCGATGATATCAGCGTCATGCTCTTCGACTGCATCGAGGATCTTATCGCAGGAGACCATCACACCCATGTCGACAACATCAAAGCCGTTGCAGGAGAGTACTACACCGACGATGTTTTTGCCAATGTCGTGAACATCCCCTTTAACGGTGGCCATGATGACTTTACCGTTCGAAAAGGACTTGGTGGCGATAGCGCGTGCTTCTGATATGGAGAGAGTGGAGTCCTCCGAACAAAGGCGGGACGCTTGCGCGATAATTTTCTCCTCGCGTTCCTCTTCCATAAGTGGCTCAAGCCACGCTACGGATTTCTTCATAACTCGGGCGGATTTAACGACCTGCGGCAGGAACATTTTCCCGGCTCCGAAGAGGTCGCCCACAATGCCCATACCATCCATAAGAGGTCCCTCGATGACGGTCAGAGGTTTCTCGTACTTTGAAAGGGCTTCTTCAGTGTCTTGGTCAATAAATTTATCAATACCCCTCAATAGGGAGTGTTCGAGACGTTTTTCGACGGGTTGTTCTCGCCAACTGAGATCTTCAACGAGCTTCTTGGATCCTTGGCCTTTAAATTCTTCAGCTAGGTCGAGAAGGCGTTCGGTTGCTTCATCGTCCTTGTTGAGAAGGACATCTTCGACTGCGGTGAGAAGGTTCTCTGGAATCTCATCGTAAACCTCGAGCATGCCGGCGTTGACAATACCCATGTCCATTCCGGCTTGAGTGGCGTGGTAAAGAAAGGCCGAATGCATGGCTTCGCGAACGGCGTTGTTACCGCGGAATGAGAAAGAGATATTGGAGACGCCTCCGGAGACTTTTGCGAAGGGAAGGTTCTTCTTTATCCAGCGAGTGGCGTTGATGAAATCGAGGGCGTAGTTGTTGTGCTCTTCGATGCCAGTGGCAACAGTGAGAATGTTGGGGTCGAAGATGATGTCTTGGGGTGGAAAGCGGACCTCATCAACAAGGATGTCGTAGGCGCGTTTGCAGATACGACATTTGTCCTCGTAGGTGGCGGCCTGACCTTGTTCGTCGAAGGCCATGACAACGACGGCCGCTCCGTAGTTGAGGATGTGTCTCGCGTTGGTTATAAAAGCTTCTTCGCCTTCTTTGAGAGAGATGGAGTTGACGATGCCCTTGCCCTGAAGGTGTTTGAGGCCTTCTTCAATGATTTCCCATTTTGAGGAATCGACCATGATAGGGACGGCCTGAATGTCGGGTTCGGCCTGAATAAGGTCGAGGAATTTGGCCATCATGAATTTCCCGTCGATCAGGCCGTCGTCGAAGCAAATGTCGATGACGTTTGCACCATTTTCGACCTGCTGGCGAGCGACTTCGAGAGCGTCTTCCAGCTTGTTTTCCTTAATCAATTTTCGGAAGCGAGGAGAGCCGGCGACGTTGGTCCGCTCTCCGATCATTAGGAAATTTTTGTCAGGAGTATGATTGTAAGCTTCGGTACCGGAGAGTCGAAGGAAACGTGGGACAGGGGACATTTGAAATTTGAGCAGTAAAATTTTAACTGTGAATCAGGCTGGTAATCTACGCGGTGGCAAGTGTGGGGACGGGACGTGGGGATTTGCCTTGTACTGATTTGGCGATGGCGGCGATGTGTTCGGGAGTGTTTCCGCAACATCCGCCAGCCAGGTTGAGGAGTCCGGCATCGGCAAAGGCGGCAATGTAATCGTGCATATCCTGTGGTTCGAGGTCGAAACCTGTCGGAGCAAGCGGGTTTGGGAGTCCGGCATTGGGGTAGCACGAGATGTGAGTGGTGGCTGCTTTTCCGAGGTCGCGGAGAAAGGGCTCCATGAGATCTGGACCAAGAGAGCAGTTGAGGCCAATCGCGAGGGGATCGATATGAGCGAAGGTGTTCCAGAGCGCTTCGACTTTTTGGGCAGAGATCATGGTTTCGCCACCACGACCAACGGCGGCCGAAATGATGACGGGAGCTTCGGTTCTCGATTCCTTGATCGCAACCAGAGCTGCTTTGGCGTTAAGGGAGTCAAAGATGGTTTCAACCATGAGAATATCGCAGTTTGCTTCCAAGAGAGCATCGATTTGGTGGCGGTAGGTTTGTTTGACCTGATCGAAGGTGACGGGGCGGAATGAGGTGTCATTCGGGTCGACGACGTTGGTGAGGGAAACAGTCAAAGGGCCTATGGCTCCGGCGACATAACGTTTACGTCCGTCGTTTTGGGAAACTCGGTTGGCTTGCTCTTTGGCAAGCTGGACCGATTTTATATTAAGTTCGTGGACTAGGTCCTGAAGTTCGCTGTTGTTGAGAACTTGTTTCTCAAAGAATTCAGGATCTTTGGTGCCGCCGGTTTTCCGGGGATCTTCGACGAAAAATTCAGATTGAGCCAAAACAGTGCCAGAGAAGGTATTTGTTTCGCAGATGTCAGATCCGGCTTCGTAAAAACGTTTGTGGATGTCGCCAATCACGTCAGGTTGGGTGATGGAAAGGATGTCGCCGTTATTCAAGAGGTCCTCGCGATTGTCCTGAAAACGTTCGCCACGGGCATCTGATTCGCAGAGTCCATAACCACGGATAGTCGTGCCCATGGCTCCATCGAGGACTAGGATACGCTCGCAGAGGGCTGATTTGAGTTCTTCGCTAAGGTGAGTTGTCATTGGCTCGTCTTGTGCGGACTTTCGGAAGAATGAAATGATTTTCAAGTTCAAATCTACATATCGCGATATGTTGATAAGATTCAATGGGGATATTCTGTTTCCGATAAACAGGCCATTAAATCACCTTTTTTTCCATTGCTAAGGAAGTTTTGAGACCACATAGTCCGCCGGCGGCGCACTTTGCCCTGCACAAATCCAACTATTTTAAGTTATCGCTAGACCAAGAAATTTTCGAAGAGGCGGCGGCGGTGGCCGGCGTCGCGGCCGGCGTAATGTCGACAAGAGTAATCGTAATTCGGAGGAAGGCAGCGAGCAGAAGTCTGTCGAGATTGAAGGGACGATCTCATCTGTTCTAGCAGGAACAATGTTCAAGGTGGCTCTCCCGAGTGGTCATGAAGTTCTCGCGCACATCTCCGGAAAAATGAGAAAACGGTTCATTCGCCTCGTTGTCGGCGACCGTGTCAAAATGGAGATGTCTCCGTATGATACGACCAAGGCGCGGATTGTATTTCGTCTTGGTTAACTACCAGTTCCCTGTCTCATCTGGCGGGGCTTAGTTGTCTTCGTCCTTGCGGACGCTACCCGCTAATTCTATAACAAACCCGCGCCGTTTATGTGGCAGGGTGCTTAACCAGAATCGTTATTTTGGGACTTATTGATCAAATTAGACGCTGGAGATTGGTCCAGCAGGGGCTTTCTTCAGGCAAGAAGCGTCGCACCAGTACCGATGGCGGAGCGTTGGGCGCAATGGACCGTAGCTTGGTTGTCCGTGGGGCGCTTTATTTAGGGTTTAGCCTCGGTATGTTTGGTCTGTTCTTTGGTGTTCAGGATGCCGATTCCCGGGCGCCCGAGGCGATCGTGATTTTGATCTGTGGTCTTGCGATTTTTCATCTTAATCATCAGCAATCGGCCCGAAGGAATGGCAGTGTGCTTCTGGTCTTTGGTGGTATTTTGATTCACTTATGGGTGGTCAAATTGGCCTGTGGGGTGACCTTGCGGTCTGATTTAGGGGAGCATTATGAGTTTTTGGTGATGCCAATGGCGCTCGCTCCGATGGTGCATTCTGTCTTACTAGGGCAGCGTGCTGGGGTTTATTCCTCGGTTTTTGTGAGCCTCTTTGGAGCATTGACGATTCCGAGTGAGGATCGCTGGGCTTTCTTTGCGATCAGTCTTTTTTGCGGCCTGACATCGGTCTTTGCCACGAAGCGAGTGAGTAAACGTGGGCGTCTTTTGCGAGCTGGTTTTTGGGTAGGGATTATGGCGCTTTTGGTCGACTTGGTTTTCGCCAAGATTCCGCTGAGTGACCTTCAAATGTTGAGCGGCGAAAGTTGGACAATTTTTGGCAAAGCTTGCCTGATTGCGCTTTCGACTGGGCTTTTGACCGGGCTTTTCGTTGGTGGGGTGCTTCCCCTTCTCGAGGGTCTGTTTGGTTTGACGACTGAGATTTCATGGTTGGAGCTTAGTGATTTGAATCATCCGCTACTCCGAAAAATGCAGATTGAGGCACCGGGAACGTTTCATCACAGTTTGATTGTGGCTTCGCTGGCGGAAAGTGCCGCGGAGGCGATTGGGGCAAATGCGGTGATGAGTCGTGTTTGTGCTTATTTTCATGATATCGGGAAACTGAATAAGCCTGAGTATTTCATTGAGAACCAGGGTGGCTTGAATCCTCATGACGGTCTCACTCCGACCATGAGTGCGCTCATTATTGTGGCGCATGTGAAGGATGGTGTGGATATGGCCATCAAGAATAAACTGAACCCAAGGATTCTTGATGTGATTCAAGAGCATCATGGTGATTCGTTGGTTTATTATTTCTATCGCAAGGCCCAGGAGCGACTTCAAAAGCACCAAGTTGAAGAAGATCATGGGACCACTGATTCCGATGATCTGCCCAAAGTGGATGAGAAGAGTTTTCGCTATCCGGGGCCGATTCCTCAAACTCGCGAAAGTGGGATTATTTCGCTTGCAGATGCTATAGAGAGCGCTTCCAGAACGATTTCAAAGCCTTCTCCGAGTAGGATCCGCGCTTTGGTGGACGAGATTGTTTTTAAAAGGGTGCGCGACGGTCAGTTGGATGCAACTGGTCTGACGATGACCGATTTGGCAATGATTCGAAAGGTTTTCACATCGACCCTCAGGAGCATGCTGCACGCGCGGATCGAGTATCCCAAAGAGCAGGTTGAAGATGCTCCTTCAGATCTCTCTAGGAAGGGTGGCAAACTGATTTCAGCGGAGGAGATTGAAAAGGTGCGCCGAGGGCGGTAGTGGTGTAGCCAATGGTCGAGATTTATCTAAAATCCTTATCACGGAGTTTTTCAGGCGCGTTCCTGAATCGATTGGAATCCGGCTGGAGTGAAGTCTTTGGGATTCTTCGTAAAATTGGCAAGGGCGTCATTTCTGATATGGAACTAATCGAGGTGACTCTGCTTGATGACGATGAGATGGCTCGCTTGCATGGCGAGTTTTTGGGAGATGCGACAACAACGGATGTGATTACCTTCGATCATGGTGAACTCCTAATTGGGGTTGAGACTGCTGAGAGACAATCCCTTAAATTTGAGACGAGTGCCTATGGGGAGATCGCGCTTTATGGCATTCACGGTATGCTACACCTTGCGGGTTTTGATGATATTGACGCAAAGGAAGCCAAGTTGATGGCAAGCCGTCAAAATGACCTTTTCAGGGAGGTATTTGCCGATCTTGTCTGATTGTCAGATTTTTTTGCCTGATTCGGTTCCGACTGGTTGACACCTTACGCTCATTTCCGCAGTCTCGTTCAGACGCAGGGACAATGGTGGACCAACCGCCCCGTGTTACACACACCTGAAAACGCACACCGAATTTTACACCGTGTATTCGAACGAAGATTATTTGATTCAGTTATTGACCGAAGGGGGGCACTTGACCTCCGAGCATGTTGCCGAGATCCGGGGGAAGCTTGGAGACGACGGATTGATCCAGCATTTTCTTGATATTGGAGATATTACCGAGACTGCCATTGCCGAGGTTTCCGCGGCCAATGTCGGGACCCATGTTGCTGATCTTGCCAATGGATTCATTGATCCAGCCTTCAAGAGTTTCCTCAGCTTGACCGATTGTCGTCGCTTCAATGCGGTCCCATTTTTTGATGATGGTTCTTACCTTAGTATTGCTCTGGCAGACGTGCTCGATTTTGAGGCTCAGGATGCAATCCCGCACATTGTGAATCGTGAGTGTCAATTCTATGCAGCACCGCCGAAGGCAATTCAAACGGCGTGGCAGCAGATTTTTGGAGATGAAGTGGGGCAGGCTGATGCCAGCGAGCTTCAGGTCGTGGGGGACATTGGGTCTGACGATTCAGATGCACCAGTCATCAAGTTGGTCTCCGGAATTTTGGTCGATGCTTTCAAGATGCGCGCGAGTGATATTCATATCGAGCCACTTGAAACTTCGCTACGAATTCGAAACCGCCTAGACGGAAAGCTCATCGAGGTTGCTAATCACCCCAAGAAGCTTTTGCCCGCAGTCATTGCTCGTCTCAAGGTGATGAGTAGCTCTATGAGTATTGCGGAGAAGCGGATTCCGCAGGACGGTCGAATCCAGGTTAAAATGGGCGGTAAGGAGGTTGATCTTCGTGTTTCGTCAGTTCCTTCTAACCATGGAGAGAGTATTGTTATGCGTATTCTCGATAAGTCTGCTCTGAGTCTCGGACTGCCGCAGTTGGGATTCCTTTCTGATGACCAGGCAATTTTCGCAAAACTGCTCAGACTTCCAGATGGCATCATTCTGGTGACTGGCCCGACTGGATCAGGTAAAACGACAACTCTCTATGCTTGTTTGAACGAAATCAACCAGCCGGACAAGAAGATCATTACCGTCGAGGATCCGGTGGAATATGAACTTGCTGGAATCAATCAGGTAATGGTGCGAGCCGATATCGGAATGACTTTCGCGGCGGCGCTTCGTTCGATGCTGAGACAGGCGCCTAACATCATCATGGTGGGTGAGATCCGAGATGGCGAAACCGCAAATATTGCAATCAATGCGTCGCTGACCGGTCACTTGGTGTTCTCCACCCTTCATACTAATGATGCTCCCAGCTCGGTGGCTCGACTTGCAGACATGGGGATTAAAAAGTTCCTCATCGCTTCTGCGGTCCGCGCAATTCTTGCCCAGCGATTGGTCCGTAAACTTTGCGACAAGTGCAAGGCGCCTGCAACCCTCGACGAGAAGGAGTTGCGCATGCTGAACATTGATCCTTCCCAGCTGGCCGATTCCAATATCATGGGGCCGGTGGGTTGCGAAAACTGCCGGGATACCGGTTATCGCGGTCGAATTGGTATTTTCGAGATCTTCCTTGTCGATGACGAAGTTCGTCACCTGATTAATCAGGATCTGAGTACCCCGCAGCTCCGTCGCCGCGCCCGGGAATTGGGGATGCGAACACTTCGAGAGGACGGAATTCGAAAGGTTCTCGTTGGGATGACTTCGGCGGCCGAAGTCATCGGAGTTACCATGTCCGATGCCGATTAAATATTTTCACACCTAAATAAACTTATACCCTTTTCATCACGATGGATAACAACCAAGTCCTCGATCTCTTTATGAGTCGCAGCATGATTGACGGTGCCCTTAAGGCCGATGTGCTCGCGGAAGTCGAAAACAGCGGAAAAGAAGCTGCTGAAATTCTTGCCGATTACCAAGTCGTCAACTCGCGTGACGACATTTGGCCGATCATTGCCCAGGAGCTCGGAGCTGAGTTTGTGGATTTCAGCGAATTCGAGCCAGCCGAGGCACTCCTATCGCTGGTTCCTGCCGGGATGGCCCGACTTCACGGAGCTTTGCCGGTTGCCTATAATGACGGCAATATTTCAGTCGCCCTCACGGACCCACTTAATCCCCAAATACTGGAGGACCTTCGTTTCGCTGTTGGTCATGAACTCACCTTAGTTGTGGGTGCTGATCACCTCGTTGAACAAAAAATCAACGAGCTTTACGGGGGAGAAGAGAAGGCAATGGACGACATTCTTAGTCAGCTTGATGGCGGGCTGACTTTCAAGGGTGGCGAAGCAGAGATGGAAGACGAGGCCAACTCGGCTCCCATCGTGCGCTACGTGGACCTTGTTCTTTACCAGGCGATTAAGGAAAAAGCTTCCGATATTCACTTCGAGCCCTTCGAAACTGAATTTAAAATTCGCTACCGAGTTGACGGGTCGCTTTATGAGATGACTCCACCGCCGGTTCACTTGGCCCTTCCGATCATTTCTCGTGTGAAGGTGATGGCGAATATGAACATTGCGGAGCGCCGTATTCCTCAGGACGGGCGGATCGTGAAGCAGGTTGGAGATCAGTCTGTTGATATGCGTGTTTCGTCGCTTCCGACCCAGTATGGTGAGAGTGTTGTGCTTCGTGTCTTGGACCGAAACTCTGTGAACCTCAATCTGGATAATTTGGGGCTACCGCCGCATATCCATGAATACATCCACGACACGATTCGGATGCCGAACGGGATTTTCATCGTGACAGGGCCAACTGGCGCGGGAAAAACCACCACTCTTTACGCAGCTCTCCGCGAAATCAACCAGATAGATACCAAGATTCTGACGGCAGAGGATCCGGTAGAATACGATGTGGATGGAATTATTCAGGTTCCAATCAATGACGCTATCGGTATGACTTTCGAGAGGGTGCTGCGCGCCTTCCTTCGTCAGGATCCAGATAAGATTTTGGTGGGAGAGATGCGAGACCTCGATACCGCGAAAATTGCAATTCAGGCTTCACTGACTGGTCACCTCGTGCTTTCTACTCTGCACACCAACGATGCTGCTGGAGCGGTAACTCGATTGGTGGATATGGGAACTCAACCATTCTTGGTTGCAGCTTCTCTAGAAGGGATTCTGGCCCAGCGACTTTTGCGAACGATTTGTCTGGATTGCAAGTCTCCCTACGAGCCGAGCGAAGCTATTCTCACTCAACTCGGGGTGGCTCCACACGAACTCGGGGACAAAAGCTTTTTCACTGGTAAGGGCTGTAAGACTTGTGCTGATTCCGGCTATAAAGGCCGAGCCGGTCTTTACGAACTCTTGAATATCAGTGATCCTATTCGTGAACTTATCATTGACAGGGCACCGGCAGTGGTGATCAAACAAAAAGCAATCGAGCTTGGCATGACCACTCTCCGTGAAGACGGTCTTCGTTGTATTTACGAAGGTCGCACGACAATCGAGGAGGTTTTAAAGTATACCTAACCAACTCAACACGGGGCACTTCGGCGAATTCAATTAAGATTTCGTCATTTGGAGCTTCCCCAACCTTTCTCTAAATCTTTAGAACTAAGCACATACACAAAATCTCATGGCTAATTTTCAATACATTGCACTCGATTCCAAGGGGGAACAGAAGACCGGAATCAAGCAAGGCAATTCGGATGCGGAAGTGATACAGGCCCTTCGAGGAGAAGGTCTTTACCCTACTCAAGTGGTCCCTGAGGGGCAGGGGACGATTGCGGCAACTCCTGGTAAGAAGGGGAAGAAAAAGACAAAACGTAAAGCTAAAGGTGGCAAAGCTAGTAAAGTAGGTGGTAAGGTTAAGCCCAAAATTCTCATGATCTTCACCCGTCAGTTGGCGACGCTGATTGACTCCGGACTGCCTCTTCTTCGTGGATTAACCGTTCTTGGCAAACAGGAGCCTAATCCTGTTCTTCAGGCGACAATCAATAATATTGGGGAGTCTGTCCAAGGAGGTTCAACCTTCTCGGAAAGCCTAGGTCAGCACCCTAAGATGTTTAACAAGCTCTATGTCAACATGGTGAAAGCTGGTGAGCTTGGCGGTGTTCTTGAAGTGGTTCTCACTCGCCTGGCCGAGTATCAGGAAAAGGCCCATAAGTTGAAGGGGAAGATCGTTTCAGCGATGGTCTATCCGCTAATCGTGATGTTTATCGCGGTCGCAATTATGAGCTTCCTGATGTTGTTCATTGTTCCCAAGTTTCGCGACATGTTTCGCGACATGGGAGATGGTGCTCAGCTTCCTTTAATTTCGCGTGTGGTTTTCGGATTTTCCGACTGGATGTTAGCCCGCCCCCTCATTCTTCCAAATGCGGTATGGATCCTTTTCATCGCAGTAGGAAGTTGGACTGCCTTTGGCGCCTGGGCTAGAACGGTTAAAGGTCGAAGTATAGTCGATGGGCTCAAACTTAAGATTCCAATCTTTGGTGATATCCAACGAAAGAGTGCAATCGCCCGGTTCAGTCGGACACTCGGAACTTTGGTAACCTCTGGTGTTCCAATTCTTCAGGCTCTTAATATTACGAGAGATACCGCGGGTAACGTCGTTGTCGCCGAGGCGATCGATAAGGTTCATGATGCCGTGAAAGAGGGTGAATCAATTGTGACGCCAATGACTGGGTCTGGAATTTTTCCTAACCTCGTGGTATCGATGGTCGACGTGGGGGAAGAGACTGGGCAATTGCCCGAAATGCTCTTGAAGATTGCAGATGTCTACGATGATGAGGTTGATGGCGCAGTGACTGCGCTGACCTCAATTCTCGAGCCAATTATGATCGTGATCCTTGCGCTTGTTGTGGGTGCGATTGTTTTCGCGCTCTTCCTCCCATTGATCAGCGTGATTCAGAAGATGCAGGGAGGCTAGGCTTCAAGACGCCATTTGATTCCTACTAACTAACCAGCTATAAAAACTGATGAACTATGTCAAAGAACCCAAGGTAAAGCGGCTTCACAAGTCTGGATTCTCGCTTATTGAACTTCTCGTAGTCGTTTCGATTATTGTGATCCTCGCCGGAATCACGATCGGCGTCATGAGTCAGGTGAATCAGAAGCGAGATGCCTCAACAACCAAAAAAAATATTCTGATGGTGAGAACTAAGCTCGAAGCATATTACAATGAACAGGGTTTTTACCCGGTGGGCCAAGACGCCACAAGTGCATCTGTATACAAGGCTCTTTCAGGTGATCCGACAGGACAGGGAGCCGATCCGACTGGAACGATTTACTGGCCAGAGCTTAATGATGACCGAAATCCGGCACTTGTGAGCACTTTTCAGGGTTTTCGAGTAATTCTTGACGGTTATGGCCAATCACTCCGCTATCGTTCTGCAAGTGATACTGACGGGAATCCGGTTCAGAATGTGAGAAATGATGGTGATTTCGACCTTTGGTCGGTTGGTCCTGATGGTGAGCCTAGCGATATTAATGTGAGTGGGCTTCTCAATAACGAACAAACACAGGATGATATCTGGCAGTAATTCCTGCCTGATCTCATTTTCATAAGCAATCATAAGCAGGCGAGGGATTATGATCTTTCGCCTGTTCTAATCAAAAAAGACATGTCCGAAGAGACACAACCAGCCAAGAAGGCTGCACGTAAAACCGTGCGGAAAAAGAGTGCTGCCAAGCGCGCACCTAAAAAGAACAGCAAGTCAGCAAGCTCTGACGATCAGGAGAAAGAGCTTTCTCTTGGAGAAAAGCCCACAAGCGAGGCTTTGATCGATGATAAAGACTCAGGTGGGCCGAAGGATGAAGTCGAGCCGACCCGTAAGGCTCGCGAGCCTAAGTCGGGTATTCGCGATGCCCGCCGCGAGGTTGCCGATGGTCCCATTCTTGATGAAGTCTCCGAAAAGCTTGTTCCCGATTTGGATAATTCGACAGAACCCAAGGAGAAAACTGGTCTGAAGAAGCAAGCTCGAAAGAATGATTCTTCTGGACCTTCAAAGGAACAAGGTCAGGTCCGACAGGATTCCGGAGAGCGCCGGGGCCGTGGACGCGGACGCAGGGAACGTGGTGAAAAGCGTGACGGAAAGCCAAGGGTTGCCGTGGATTCGAAAGATCTTGCCAAAAAGGCTTGGAAAATCTTCGAGTCCGAAGTCACCGAGGAAGGTCTAGCCTTGCTGGATGATAATGGTCTCCGTGATTATGCCCGGAGTAGCTTTAACGCGGCGCGCCTTTTTCTCGAAGAAAAGGAGAGAGTGATTGGCCGCGAAAATAGGGCCAATTCTGAGAACAAGGGGCGCGATAAGGAAGCGAAGGTTGAAAACGATAAGCCGCAAAAAGACGAGGAATAAGGTCGCCACTAATTCCTCGAAAGTATTTCAAGCCGGCCCGCGCAATGACGTGTGCCGGTTTTTTATGACTCTTTCTCTTCGATTTGAATTCTAGGGAAGACAGGTTTTGGTTTACCCGTTTGGTGTCCGGCTTCCAAGAGCCCCCATTTGAGGTCGCTGAGGGTGAGTTTCATTAGATCGTCCTTTTTTAATTGGCCAAAAATCTTGGCAGCTGCGTCTGGGAGAATTGGACGGAGAAGGACAGCAAGCTGGGCGCATGATTCTGCGGTGTGGGAAAGGATCTCACCAACTCGAGAGAGCTTGGATTCGTCTTTTTTCATCTCCCAGGGTTTGTGTCTTTCTAGATATCCATTGCAATGAGTGACATGGTCATTAATGGCTTGCAGGGCGACACTGACCTCGCAGTTATCCATGGCTTCACGATAGGTGGAAACCGACTGCGATAAGCAGTCGCGAAGGGCTATATCTTCAGCATTATTAGTATTAGTGACACTAATGGTGGAGTTACAGAAGCCCTTGGTCATATTGATTGAACGATTGAGTAGATTTCCTAGATCGTTTGCGAGCTCGGTATTGAATAGCATGACAAGGCGCTCGATATCAAAGTCGCTATCTTTTCCTGAGCGAATGTCGCGGCAGAGATAGTAGCGAAGAGTGTCAGTTCCAAATTTTTCGGCAAGTTCATCTGGGTCAACAATGTTGCCTAGGGACTTCGACATTTTGTCGCCCTTCACATTCCAGAACCCGTGAACGAGGAGGGTTGGCATTTCGGAAGCGTCAAAACCCATGGCGTGGAGCATACAAGGCCAGTAAACTGCATGAGCTGGCACAAGAATATCTTTTCCAATGATTTGGAGGTCAGCGGGCCATAGCGAATCGAATTTGGGGAGTCCGGAGCCTTCAGGTTTTTGGTATCCCGCGAAGGAAATGTAGTTAATGAGCGCGTCAAACCAAACATAGGTCACAAAATCCGGATCGAAGGGAAGTGGGATTCCCCAAGACATCCGTTCCTTCGGGCGTGAAATACAGAGATCAGTGTCGCCGGCTCTTTCAATAGCGTTGAGGACTTCATTTTTGCGAAACTCTGGAATGATTTTGAGATCATCATTCGCAACAGTAGAGCGAAGCCACTCGGCGTGGTCGGAGAGTTTAAAATACCAGTTTTCCTCTTCGATTTCCATGACCTCACCCCATTCATCACCGAACTCACCGTGATCGTTACGGTCTCGCTCAGTGAGGAATTGCTCCTGTCGGACGGAGTAGAATCCAGCGTAAGATTTTTTGTAAAGAGCTCCCTCCTTTTCAAGTTTACCTAAGATTGCCTGAACACAGGATTTGTGCTGTTCGTCAGTTGTTTCTGCCCAACCATCATACTCAACTCCAAGTTTTTCCCAGAGACGAATAAATCCCTTCGTGTTTCGTTTGGTAAGGGTAGCCACGTTGACGCCTTCGGCTTCGGCGGTTTTGACCATTTTCTGGCCATGCTGGTCAACGCCGGTGAGAAAATATGATTCGACACCCTTGAGGCGCTGGTAGCGAGTTAGGACGTCGGCGAGAATTTTTTCGTAGGCGTGCCCGATATGCGGTTTGCCGTTTGGATAGTCGATGGCAGTAGTGACGTAGAACATGGTTTTAAATCGTTCAGGGTTGCGAAGTAGCGGAAGAGGTGTCCGGGCTGGCGCAGGGCTAGGTGTGATTAATGAAGCGGCCCAACAAAGGTTCAGAGCTTAGTGACTTTCCCTCCCATAGAGAGGATCCGCGCGTTTCCCTTCGCGTGTTCGGCCTCGGCGATTTGTCCATCCCGGACATACATTTGAGAGAGCCCCGTCCACGCGAGGAGATCGTCGGGTTCAAGAAGAGTTGCTTTTATCCCACAACCGATCGCTTCTTTTACTTTTTCGAGTTTGAGAAGAGTCATGCCGAGGGCCTGCCATCCATCGAAAAAGCTATCATCAAATTCTACCGATTCCCGGTAAGCGCTTTCGGCTTTCTCGAGTTCTCCTAGAGCAAGGTTGGAATTCCCCCGCTCGAAGGCATCGTCTCGCGCGGAGTGATCAGACATTTCTTAGGTTGGCTCTACTGTTGCCTTTCTCTTTCTGGAGGGGTAACTCCGCTCGTTTTGTAGCTGTCATAGAGCCAGTTCGATAGAGCAACGAATCGTATGCTACTAGTTATGGACTCGTAAAGTGTGCCGAAGTCAGTCTCAAATTCATCTTTCTTTGCGAGTTCACGTTTCTCGACAAAAATGAGTTGGGCCTGAGTTGCCTCTTCTTCTGACGGAGAAAAGTAGACGGGAGAAATTTTTCCTGGGTTTGTGTATTGGGTGGCAACGAACTCGGGAGGGTCTGGTAATTTCTGACTTCGTTGTCCAAAGTTGAAGGTTTGGCCTTCCGCAAGCCCGGTGATTTCTGTGACCTCTTTGTCTAGCTCTTTGGCTGCGTCCACGAAGGACTTTCCTGCTTCGATTTTCTCAGTGAGCTGTCCAAAGAGTTCGTTTGCTTCTTTGATCATTTGCTCACGAGCCATCTTTTTCTTCAGATCAACTGTGACTTGGACCTTTGTTTGGTCAAAGGTAAGGGGTAAGGATTCTTCTACTTCGTCGAGGCGAATCAGGAACCAGCCATCAGAGGTGCGGTAGGGGTCGCTGAGTTTTTCATCAGAGTCTCCGTTTTCGGGAAGCTCAAAAGCGGCATCGGAAATTTTTCCAATTTGGAGGCTTTCAATCACACCTGAAAGCTCTTTTGGTGGATCAGCCTTTGAGAAGAATTCAGATTTCTTGATTTCGTAGCCTGAGTCTTTTGCGATCGCTTCGAAGTCCTCACCCTCGTTGTCGACCAGCTTTTGATAGAACTCCTCGAGGCTGCTGCTGAGCGCTTCGACAGCTTCCTGTTTTTCCACGCCGTTGAGTTGTTCTTTTGGAGTCTGAGGTTTTGCAGGTGTTTCCTCTGCGACAGGTTTGAGAGGGGCCGGAGTTGGGGTCAGTGGGTTTACGCTTGTTTCGTTGGAAAGTGCGTCTTCAAGGGCTTGGCCGATTTCCCCAGCGGCAGGGTCATCCTGAGCTGTATCTGATTCTAGGGTAGGATCCGTTGAATCAGAGGGGACTGGTGTTGGAGCAGGTTCACCTGACTTGCCGGGGTCACCTTGTGATCCATCAGTCGCCGGAGGACGAGGGGTCTCTGTTTCAGTATCTTCTTTGGCGCTGTCGTCCGTTTCAATGGTGGATCCTTCCGTCGGAGTAATTGTTTTGGGCTGGGGTTCGGCTGTTTTTTCGGCAGGTTTTGGTTCTTCAGTCGCTTTGGCAGCTTCATTTACCTTGCGGGCAGCCTCTTCAGCTTTTTTCTTTGCCTCTTCAGCTTTCTTTAGGCGTTCAGCTTCTTCCGTATCGGCTTTAGCCTTCGCGTCTTTTGATTTTTTTAGAGCTTTGTCCCAATCTGGTTCGATTGAAATATAAGTGATTTTACGAAGCTCATCAGACTTATACTTCTGACTGTTTTCTTCATAGTATTCCCTAATTTCTTCTTCTGTCGGCTTAACGAGTCCCTCGTAGACTCCGGATTCGAGGGTGATTTTTGAGCCGGAAATTTCCTGCTTTTGAACATCGAAGAGTTCACGCTCGGTATTTATCTCAGTCGAGATACCGCCACCAAGGACCTTGGAAAGGTTCTGTGCAGTTAGGAGGTCACGAATGTAATTGTTAAAACCAGGAATGCCCCCGATATTACCAAGCCGAGATTTTGTGAATTTATCGTAGGCTTCCAGGTCAAAGTTCCCATCCGTATCCGTGAAGATTACGGTTTCGACGAAGTTCTCAACTTCATCATTGCTGGGAGTCACTCCAAATTCGATGCCACCCTTTTGGATATTGATACGGTTTGCGATGAAGCGCTCTGGCTCTCCAGCGGAAGGCTGAAGGTAGCCCGCCATAATCCTGACAATTAGAGAGGGGGTCTTTGGTATTTGACTCTCCATAAAAGTTTCCCCGAGATAATGTGTTGCGAGTAATCGCGAATTATTTGGGATTTCAATCGCTGCGGGTAGGATATTCGGGAGCTGCATCAAGGCGAGCTGGCGTTTAAATTCTTTTTCTGAAATGGACCGATCGCCAACTTCCATCACGGGCTTGCCGTTAAATGCTTTGGAAAATCCTCCGTCGAGGAAGACAAGCCCTACGAAGAGAAGAACTAGAACGACGACCATAAGGCCGGTGTATTTGCGGATATTTTCAATCATGGCTCAGAGGTTGCAGAAAGCGGAAAAGAAATCCCTCCCGCAAGACCGGAGAGTTAAGGTGGAATCCTGTCTTGGGGCAAGCCTGATGGATGGAATTCCGTACAAGTTTTTTAGGACGAAAATCTTGATTGCCGCCGGAACGACCGAGATGAAAGAGTCGGGGCGCTAGAGTTTCGGGTTTCGTTTTCATAAGGAGAAGCTATTATTCCCCTCATGACCTTGGGATTACGTTGGATTTTCTTGTTTCTAGCCTTGTTGGGAGCAGCAGCTTTAGGTGCAGAAAAGACTGGTAAACCTAATCGTTTGGCCAAGGAAAAATCTCCCTATTTACTTCAGCATGCCTACAATCCGGTCGACTGGTATCCGTGGGGTGAGGAAGCCTTTGAAAAGGCTCGGAAAGAGAAGAAGTTGATCCTCCTCAGTGTCGGATATTCAACCTGCCATTGGTGTCATGTAATGGAGCGTGAATCCTTTGAAAATAAGGATGTCGCGACGTTTCTGAACGAAAATTTTGTCTCGATCAAGCTCGATCGAGAAGAACGACCGGACGTGGATCAGGTTTACATGACCGCATACCAAGCAATGACAGAGCAGTCTGGAGGATGGCCGCTTAACATGTTTTTGACTCCTGATCTAAAACCTTTAACGGGAGGAACTTATTTCCCCCCGGAAGATAGGGATGGTCAGCCCGGGTTTCCGACAGTTCTGAAACAGATTCACAATGTTTGGGACAAGAATCAGGAGCAGGTTTTGAAGCAATCGGTCGAAATGCACGGACAAATGAAGGCGTATTTTGAGAAGCTCCAATCCCAGAGTGGTGGTGAGTTGAAGCCGAGTCGCTTAGTTATTGATCAGTCGATTCCGAAGATCTTGGCACAGCTTGACCCGGTTTGGGGCGGGCTGGGAACAGGAATGAAGTTTCCTCAGGTGAGTGTGTTTCGCTTTCTTCTTCAATCGGGTGACCCGAAAGCGATTGAAGCTGCCCTTA
>JAQWSX010000104.1 GCA_029242935.1 Akkermansiaceae bacterium | reverse complement strand
GGCAGCCGCTCCACCTTTAATAAACTCGGCACAGATTCCACGAAGGCGAGAGACTCCCATTACAAAAACCTTTGTCCCTGGAGTTTTAGCAAGATGCTCAAAGTCGAGCGAAGTCTCCCCTTTCGCAGGATCCTCATGACCGGTGAAAATTGTCAGCTGCGAGCAATGATCACGATGAGTCACCGGTATACCCGCGTAGGCAGGCCCGGCGATGGTCGAGGAAATACCCGGAACAATTTCAAACTTCACTCCCGCTTCAGCTAACTCGGCAGCCTCCTCGCCACCCCGCCCGAAGATCATGGGGTCGCCACCTTTGAGACGAGTCACGACTTTTCCCTGAAGAGTTTTCTCCACAATGATCGCATTGATTTGATCCTGCGGAATAGCGTGATCAGCAGCGCGTTTTCCAGCAAAAATTAACTCACATCCTTTCTTGGCCCATCCCACTAATTCGGCGCTGGAAAGAGCGTCATAAACCAGCACATCGCATTTCTCGATGCACTCCTTAGCCTTCAAGGTGACTAGTCCTAGGTCTCCCGGGCCTGCGCCCACAAGGTAACAAATTCCCTTTTCTTGCACTTCGCTCATTTTAGATTTTCAAAAAGTTGATGGGCCACCTCCATAGGCACCACGCCACTTGCCGTAGCCTTTCGAAGCATACCGTTTCCTTCGGGGAAGACCCTTGCTCCCATTTCGAGATGCTCACCTTCCAAGGTCGACCAAACGCCAATCGGAGTAGAACAACCGGCATCAAGCAACCTCAAAAACTCGCGCTCCGCGAAAACCCGATTCCAGGTATCTTCATGATTTAAAGCATCGATGATCATGCCCGTTTCTTCATCGCCACTTCGAGTCTCAAGACCAACCGCGCCTTGGCCGGCTGCTGGAAAAAAATTCTTCTCGGCTAGGCACTCCACAAAAAGGGGGTGACGCTCAATCTCAAACATACCTTCGGTTGGGTAGCCCAAACGGTTCAGGCCGGCTTCCGCCAAGATAATTCCATCGTAATCTGCATCAAGCGCCGCTTTCTCTATGCGCGTCGGCACGTTTCCTCGAAGGTCCACGACCTTTGCGCCCGGCTTGAGAAATTTGACCTGCCTTTCGCGTCGCACCGAACTTGTTCCAACCCGCGATCCCTTTTTAACTTCACTCCAAGGGATTTTTCCAATCCAGGCATCCGCAACCGGTGCTCTCTCGAGAACCGACCGCAGTTGGAATGGATCTTCAAGAATCGTAGGCAGATCTTTCAGCGAATGAACCGCAACATCAATTTCCCCAGCCTCAAGAGCCACCTCCAGCTCTTTAATGAAGACACCTTTGTCCCAAACCCCCTCAGCTTTTGCAACCTCATTGAGGGCAACATCCGTCCTGCGGTCGCCAGTCGTCTTGATAATCACCCGCTCGACCTCTAGCTCCGGAAAAGCCTCCACTAGCACAGCCTCAGTCATTTCTGCCTGCTTTAGCGCGAGAGCACTTCCCCGCGTTCCCAATTTTAGAGTCTTCATTTTTTAATCGTTCACCGCTGGTAGCGAAGCCTTGTCAATCTCCTCACGGATGATTTCTTCGCAAAGACGGAGTTGTTCCTCACGACGTTTCCTCGCCTCATCTGCCATTTCTTGCAAGGTATCAATGTCGTAAAGATAAACTTCCTCGATCTCCCCCACCTCCGGATCAATGTCACGAGGCACCGCAATATCGACCATGATGAGTGGACGAAATTTGCGCTTTCTTCGAACTGCTTCCACATGCTGGGGCTTCACGACAAAGTGTGGCGCTCCTGTCGCGGCGATCACGACATCGAGATGGGCCAGCTCCTCTTCCCATCCACTAAAAGGAACGGCACGCCCCCCGATCTCCTCGGCGAGATCCGACGCTTTATCAAAAGATCGATTGGTAACCATCACCGAAGAGGCTCCACGCGACTGCAGAGCGCGCGCGGTCTTGCGGCTCATTTCGCCGGCCCCAATCACCATCACGGAACTTCCCTGCAAGCGTCCAAAAACCTTCTCAGCTAGTTCCACCGCAGCTCCGGCGACCGAAGTTGCTCCTTCCTGAATGGCCGTGTGAGTCCGGACCTTTTTTCCAACTCCGAATGCACGCTGGAAGAGCTTATTGAGCACCGACTTGGTTGCCCCGCCTTCAAGCGAACGCTTATAAGCCTTCTTGACCTGCCCGAAGATCTCCGTCTCGCCAAGCACCATCGAGTTCATTCCGCTAGCAACCCGACAAAGATGCTCAGCTGCATCCCTCGCCTCGTAGTGATAAAAAAAACCTTCTCGTAAGCCGCGATACTCACGCCGTTCGCAAATCCAATCTTCTAGCTCAGCCACCCCACTGCCACCATTCACCACGGCGTAATACTCCGTCCGATTGCAGGTCGAGAGGACAACGCCTTCGAGGACATCTTCGGACGAGACCAAACACTCGGTCTCCCGATCGAGTGCTCCATCTAAGAGCGCAAATTTCTCCCGAACCTCAACGGGTGCGGTTTCATGATTGAGTCCTAGACAAACAAGTTTCATCACAGCTTTGCAAAAACCACGAGTGAGAGGACAAAAAGAACGGTCAAACCGGTGGCTAATTGCCGGCCGGGAAGACCACGAACAAAGTAAACTCCGAGTAAAACCGCATAGAGCACCCAAGTGATAGTCGCTACCATCAAGTGAATCCCAAAATCGCCTTTCGGCATCAGTAACCCCGCAATTATTCCAGCGGTCAGAATCAACCAACCAACGACCGCGATGCGAGCCATCGCCTGCACCAGACGACTTATCGAGGGCATCCCGTGAACCAACCCTCCGCCAAATTTGCGAGCTTTGAGTTGATAGTTTAAAACGAAGAACATGACCCCCGCGACTGCGGCAAGGGCCAGCGCCCCATAGGAAAGCACGGAGAGAGAGGTGTGAGCCTCGCGCCAAGCATCGATCGATTCAGCGCTGACGACATTTTTTTCGAAAGCCCCTGGAATGAGTGAGATAACCTGCAAAAGAAAGACAAGGGGGGCCGTAAAAACGCCCAAGAGTGAGACTCGGTATGTTGTTCCGGTCACCAGATAAAAGAAAGTTAACGACCAAGCCATAAAGAGGCAGATTTCGCCTAGGTCGCCCAGCGGACATTGGCCTCTCAGTTCACCGCGCCAACCAAGCGCCATGAGTTGAGCTCCAAAGGACAATGCCATACAGATGAGTGCTGCCCGGCCCACCTTATCTGAACGAAGCGCCACGACCCCCACAGCACCCCCTGCTGCCGCAAGAACTGTCGCGATGACCACCCAGCTGATTCCCATGACCATGTAACTGCCCTTCCCTAGCCAACCTTTCAAGTGCGGATCGGCGGATTCTTTAAGACTTGGCTGAAAACTGCATCTGAGCGAATGAGTATTCGCACCGGTAGGCTTTCCCAGCCCGAGGAGATCATGAACTCAAGCGCAAAAGCACTATCCTAGATCAAGTCGGCCTCAAAATCACCATCACCGCCGTCGCTACTTTCAAAATCAACCTCACGAACCCGTTTCTTGTCACGGAGGGTTTCGACTTGTTTCCGCAGCTTTTCGCGTATCTCAATCCCGTTCCGGACGGCGCGAATATTCACCTCGGGAAGGGAGCGATCCGAAGTCTGTAGAACGATGTTCGAAAGCCCGAAGATGCGAAGCCACAAGGGCTTCTCGAGACGGGTATCCTTGACGCGATAGAGCTCAACTTCGTTAATTTGCTGATTAAGGATTCCCTCGTAAATTCGCATCCGCTCGCTCGTGAATTCAAAAACCATCAGCTTGGTTCCTAGCCAAAGCCAGCCACCGTAGAAGAGAGGGATAACGGCGGCGAGAGCGATCCAACCAGACCAAAAATAAGAGGCCACGCAAATCAAACTGATAAGCAAAAGCGAGGCAATCAGAGGCCAGAAATTGACGATCTGATGCGAACGACCTTTCCAAACAATCTTTTCTTCTTCGGCAGACATGCATTAAAACTGCCGTGATTCTCTTATCTCCGCAAGTCCAGAAGATCACGAGGATTATAACAGACAGAGCCGAATCGATTCACGAACCAAAGACTTATGGCAGCCCACCCTCTTTCGCAGGGCCATGCTACTGGGAGTTTCAAAAGTGAGGGAGATCGGGCAGCCCATTTTTGCCAAATAAATCGCCTCGGGCCAGCCCTCGGGCAGATCCGGATGCTCGGAGTGATGAATCCATCCTGGCTCCGTAACTTCATGATTGTCGATCAAAGACTCGGGCTCAGGAGGGAAATACGGCGCTGCTGCGGCAAGAAGCTCTTGGTAGTCTGGTGCAGCGCCTCGGAGATTGATTTCGTAGTAATAGAATCCCGAGCTTTCCCAGTCTTCATGCAAGGAAAGAAAAAGCTGCGGAATTTCCTGCTCTTTCAACCAAGCAAGATGCGAAGAAACCTCCTCGCTTTCGCAAAGACAGTAATCACGATTCAAATCAATTCCTCTCGAATTCTCCCGCGTGCCAGCCTCCAGACCGGTGGGATTGAGAGTCGGACAAATCAACCAATGGAAGCGGTCATCAAAAAAATCTTCATTCAGCAGACCCAACAGAGCTTGTGGGCCAGAAGGCTCGTCCCCGTGTATCCCCGATGAAAGGTAGATGCTCGGCTGAGACGGGTCACCCTTCGACGAGGCTAGCAAAGGAAAGCCTCCAACCTCGCCAAACATTTCGCTTTTAAAGCCCCGTAAAGCCGATACATGCGACCACTCACGGAGAAAAGCGTGCCAGTCCATTACTTTTTTACGGGCATAAAGGGCCACTTCGGAGTGCCCTTAGGCTCGGGAGCAGTTGGAGTCTTAGCCAAACCAAAATCCTCGGCCTTTAGACCACGCTCTTTCCAAATTCCGGCACTCTTACCACTCCAGAATCCATAGAAGCTGGGGTAGAACGCATCAACCAGATCCACGTTTGCCTTCTCAGGAACCTTGAGATCAAGGAGATGAAAGCTGGCATTTACAATCAAACGTCGAAGATCCTCACTCAGAAAATCCACCGAAGCCCCCATCGTGGTGCAGAGCGAGCGACCAGTTGTTTTAGCATCGGGCGACTCGTATGTGTGCAACCAAGCAAGTGGCATCATGGGGGTATTTTTTGGCCCATCGATCGGCTTAGAAGCAGGATCAAGCGACTGGGTCACGGCGCCACGAAGCAAAACCGTGTCCTTATCCGTGAGGTGCCTAACCCCATAAACATCGCTGGGGCCAAAGACATCCTTCACCGAGTTGAGAACCGGATGCTCAGCATAACCTTTTTCAATCACTCCCCGAGCTCCCTGAGTTTTATGACCACCATGATGATTCACCCAGCGCTCTCCAAGCACCTTCAAACCCCACTCACCTGCGCCAATATTGCCCATTTTACCTCCACCCTTAAAGGCGTGGGTCGCAGTGCGAAAACCGATAACAGGCTTACCGGCGTTCAGAAATCCACCTAGGTGCTTGATCGTCTCGGGCGTGTAAGCCCTCATCCGGGTTCCAATGATCATGAGGTCTGCCGAATCAAGCTTCTCCCAACCCGTTACACCCTGAATGTTGTTCGGATCGATATACCTTCCATCAGCGCTCCACGAAAAAAGCACCGTAGTATCAAAGCCATGCCGTTCAGAAAGAATCTTTGCCAGCATCGGAGCACTCTCCTCAGAGCGATACTCTTCATCCCCGGACACCAAAACGATGTGCTTTCCCCTTCCGGGCCCTTCCTTACCTTTAAAGCTGAGCCATTTTTCCTGTGCCAATGCCGTCATCGAGGTGAGACAGACTAACGCGAGTCCAAGTGTTTGTTTCATCCCGTCCACTAATAAAGGGATTCCGCGTCGTGAAAAGAACGAAAGCTCCAACCATCCACCTGCTCAGCAAGCGCCCCTCGATCAAAAGGCTTTTTGATTTACGAATTATTGAACTATCCTGCCCCCATGAGAATCACAGCGATTTTGGCCCTAACTACCTCCATGCTATCCGCGGAAAACACCTTTCCGATGAAATTCTATAAAGCACCGAAGCCCTTGGCCAAAAACGCAGTGGTAGAAGATTGGCCCCGCTTTTTTGGTCCCCGAGATAATTGCACGACAAAAGAAGGGCCATTATTGAAAAAATTCCCCGAAGCCGGACTCACAAAGGTCTTTGAATTAGCCCGCGGTGAATCTTATAGCTCCCCGATCATTGTCGATGCAAAGCTCCTTCATTTTCACGCCATCGACTCGAAGGAAACCCTCGACTGCCATCACGCTGAAACCGGGAAACGCCTTTGGACTTTTCAATATCCGATCGAATACCGGGATCGCTACGGCTTCTCAAATGGCCCACGCTCCAGCCCGGTGGTCCATCAAAACCGTGTCTATCTAATTGGTGTCACCGCACAGCTCCACTGCCTCGATCTAAAAACCGGAAAAGTCGTATGGAAACGAGATCTCCAGGAAGACTTCAAGATCCCGCAGTATTTCTTCGGATACGGGCCAAACCCCGCGATCCATGGAAGTCGCCTCATTCTAAACGTTGGAGGGAAAGAGAAAAAAACCAGTGGAACCTGCGTGGCAGCTCTGAATCTTGATGACGGAAAAACAGTCTGGACCCACGAGGACACTTGGGGAGCCTCGTATGCCTCGCCGATTATTACAAAAATCCATGATCGGGACGTTGCCTTAGTTCTCGCTGCCGGAGAATCCAGACCCGCCCAGGGAGGACTCTTAGTGTTGGATCCACAATCCGGGAAGCTTCTTTCACGCTTTCCATGGCGCGCTGACATCTATGAATCCGTTCTTGCTTCAACTCCACTATCCATATCTCACGATCAGGTCTTTATTTCAGATTGCTATGAATTAGGAGGAGTTCTTCTTAATTTCTCCAAAGACTTCACCATCCAGCCGGTTTGGAAGAAACGTTTCTTTGGAATGCACATGATGACCCCTCAAAAAATTGGGAATTACCTCTACGGTTTTGCCGGAAGAAATATTCCCGACACCCAGCTGAAATGCCTCAACTTGGAAAATGGAGAAATATTAATCGAGGACGATGTAAGATGGAAAGAAGGCCAGCGCATTACGGGATTATTCCGGGGTTCATTCCTCCAAACTAATAATCGCACTTTCTCTCTAGGTGAAGATGGGAGCTTTCTTGAACTCAACATGACTCCGAAGAAAATTGAAATCGTTCAAAGAACCCGTTTGTTTTTCGCGAAAGATTCGTGGACTCCCCCGGTCCTGAGCAACGGCCTCTTATATACCGTTCAAAATTTAAAAGGATTCGATGGGACGCCATCTCGCCTGATTTGCTACGATTTCCGAGGAGAATAAGAATAGAATTCAGATGCATTGTTCTTAATAAATACTTTATTAATTTTATTTGACACATTTGCGATGCGGATCACGCTTAGTCTATGGCAAAAGGTAAAAAGAAGGTTGCAGGTAAAAAGAAGGTGAAACGCTACACTGCTTCCCAAAAAAAAGAAATCCTCGACTTCATCACCAAAAAAGGTCGTGGAGGTCAGACTAAAGCAGTCGCCAAATTTGGAGTGACGGCCGCAACTATTGCTTCATGGAGGCTCAAGGATGGTGGCTCGGCAGTTAGAACAGCGAAAGGCGGAGCTTCCAAGGAGCTGCGCGCTATCGAGGAGCTTGCCAGTCTGATCAAGGAAATCGCAACGGTCGAAGCTCATCTCGAGAAGCTCAAAAAGGCTTACCAAAAGGCAAAATCTAAGCTCTAGCAGGCTAGCACAAAATGAGGACAGATTGTCCTCTCAGCTTCCGAGAGCCGTCTCTCGGGGCTCCTGAGGTTGTTTGATGCCACTACTACCTTCCACCAAGCTCGGGGGTGGATCTCATATCGGATCCAGCCGTTAGCCTCCAAGGTAACTCATTTCGGCCTTGGGTCGTTCGTCCTCTCCGCGCTCTTCGGAGTAGCGATCTTTTCGTCTTCCCCACAAACCGCGAATGAATTCAGTAACGTCTCTGTCCGCAACCGCCGAGCGGAGGCAATCCCGGAGATCTGCGCCCTCACTCGCAAACAGGCAGGTAAAAACCTTGCCCTCGGCTGATACCCGCAAACGCGAACAATCACCACAGAATGGCTGGCTCACCGAAGAGATAATCCCAAACTCCCCCGCACCATCGAGAAAGCGCCATCGCTTTGCGACTTCCCCAGGATAAGCGGCTGAAACTTCCTCCACGGGGAATTGCTCACTCACAATGTCCAGAATTTCTTCGGCCGTGACAACCTCCACGGTATCCCAACCATTGGTCTCCCCGACATCCATAAATTCGATAAATCGGAGGATCACACCGGCATCATGGCTCCAGCGGATCATTGGAACGATCTCCTGCTCATTGATTCCACGTTGAACCACCATATTGACCTTCACCGGAAGACCGGACTCCTGGACCGATCGAATCCCCAACAAAACTCGGTCGACCTTGGCCCCCACTCCGTTCATTTTGGCAAAGATCTCCTCATCCAGAGCATCAAGACTGACGGTCACCCGGTCCAGACCCGCTGCAACTAGGTTTTTGGCATGATGATTCAGCAAAATGCCATTCGTGGTCATGGCTAAGTCCTCAACTCCCGGGACTGCTGCAATCATTGCAACCAGATCCTCAACTCCCCGGCGTAAAAGCGGCTCCCCACCTGTCAATCGAACCTTGCTCACGCCTAATTCAACACCAGCTCTAACTGTTCTAACCAGTTCATCAAAATTTAAAATCTCATCACGTGGCAAGAACTGATAGCCAGGCCCAAAGACTTCGCTCGGCATGCAATAACGACACCGGAAATTACAACGGTCAGTCAAAGACAGCCTCAAATCACGTAAGGGTCTCTGCAATCGATCTAGCACTTGGTGACTCTCTCCCCTCTTCTAAAAATTGCGAGGGCAATTCTTTTTTTAGGCGGACTCAGGCCGGCCTAAGCGCTCCTCGGCCCAGTCTTCAGGCTCCCGCGAAACACGCTTGCAAATTCTCTCTAAGCACTGCTCCCAAACCTCTTCTCCTTCGAGAATGCGCACTTCGATACGCAGGTAGTATATCGGAACATCGACCTTGTGGGGTTTTGGAAATCGAACAGCATCCTTTTCGGTCGTTACGATCATATCCACCCCGCGGTTAATGCATCGATCCATGAACGGTTCGATCTCATTGGAAGTAAAAGCGTGATGGTCGGAAAAGGTCGTGTGAAACATCACCTTCCCACCCAGCTGCTTGAGAAGACTATCGAAGCTTTCGGGCTGTGCGATACCCGAAATCGCACCAATATACTTTCCCTCCAGAGCGTCCAATGAAAGCACCTCATCATTAAAAACTCCCTGGAGGTGCTTGGGCCCGTGGGTGCACTGTAAAATCTCTGCCTCTTGATTGTATTTTCGAATCCGCTTGATCAACTCGTCCTGCGGCTTTCCGTCACATTTCGTGATGAAAATATAATCCGCCCGGCAAAGATTGGGCGGAGGCTCCCGCATCGTTCCTCGGGGTAAG
>JAQWSX010000095.1 GCA_029242935.1 Akkermansiaceae bacterium | reverse complement strand
TTTTGGCAGGCGCGGATGAGGCCATCGAGGGCCCGGTTGACTTTCCACGGAGTCATCCAGCGGGCCATGTCGGAAGGGATTTCGTTTCCAACTAGAACGGCGCCAAGGCCGGGGTGTTCTTTGTGGAGTTCGAGCCACGCGACGAGATCGCGTCGTGCCTGATCGAGGAGCGAGGGATTTTCGCGGATGAAGTCGCAGCCGTGGCCCCAGGCGTGGGTGGCGATAACGATGAGGTCGTTTTGGGCGGCGTGGTCGAGCAGGTGGCGGTCTGGAAGGGCGTAAACGCGGACGGAATCGAATCCGGCGGAACGGATCTGCGGGAAGTCTTTTTCAGGCGAGTGCCCGGAGGTCTCCGGAAAGGGGCCATAAGTGACAGTACGCAGAAAGTGCGGGCTTCCATCGAGATGGAAGTGCTTTCCGTGCACCGTGAGTCGCATAGGGAGAGATTGGAGGAAGAATCTGTAAGGCTCCAGTTTGGAGTTGGTTGAGGGGCAATATTACCGGTTCTGAGGTGGAATCTTCCCGATTGATTGACAGCTTTCGAAAAAAAACGGGAAGAAACTGGCTACCACGTCGCTCCAATGGACAATCAGCCAGAACCAATGAAGCATCGATTCCTCATTTTCATCTTGCCAGTGCTCCTCGCGCCTTTTGCCTTGGCGCAAGATCCCTTTGACGAACCGGCGTTTCTGACGAAGGAAACGACTGCGACGATTAAGCCGGAGGTCACTCAGATCGAGCCGGGCGATTTTTTTTGGGTGGCGTTTATTCTGGATCTGCAGCCCAAGTTCCATGCCTATTTTAAAAGCGCGGGAATGGTGGGTGATCCTCCATCCGTCGGGTGGGAGCTTCCTGATGGATTTACAGCCGGGGAATTGCTGTTTCCTCTCCCCAAGGCTTTCAAATCGATATCGACCGGAGTCGAGTCGGTGGGTTATGGGTATGAAGGCAAAGTCACATTTGTGACTGAGATCGTCGCCGATGAAAATCTTGAACCGGGCAAAGATTTCACCATCAAGGGCAGCTTTAATTGGCAGGAATGTGATGAGATCTGTATGCTTGGAAATCGGGACTTCTCCTTCACGATCAAAGCCGGCGATGAAACCTTGATGGTCGAAGCCGACGAGGCTCTTTTTGAGGAGGCCGGCGAGAAGCTGCCGAGTGATAGTTCGGCGTGGGGGTTTCTCGCAACCGAGAAAAGCAATGTGATTACGTTGAAGGCCATTTACCCGGAAGGTCTGGAGCTCAGCGAGCCGGTCTATTTTTTCTCGACGGACAGGCAGATTGATTCGCAGGCCAGTCAGAAGGTGGAGATCGGTAAGAACGAGATCATTCTGACGCTCACAAGGAACGAAGGGAATGAAGAACTCTTCATTGATGCCGGTGAGGTCAGAGAGACTTTGTCCGGCCTACTTACTGTTCAGGCCGATTATGGTCTCATTGGCTTGGAGGTTGCGGCCTCGTTCATTCCGGATGCGGATGTGCAGATGGATGGTCCTGGCGAAAAAGTGATCAAGGCATCGAAAGAAGATCGCGAAGCGGGGCTTGCGCTTTATGATGCCGATGCCCGGCCAGAAGTCGTCCTTTTGGGCGGAGAAAAGGAGAAGGAAGTGACCTTCATTTCATCGCTTGGGTTGGTTTTTCTCGGAGGTTTGATTCTCAACCTCATGCCCTGCGTCTTTCCGGTGCTGGGCCTCAAAATCATGGGCTTTGTTTCGCAAGCTGGGGAGGACGAAGATAAGATTAAGTTACACGGTCTGGTGTTCGGTCTGGGACTTCTGATCACGATGTGGATCCTTGCCGCTTTTATCATTTCTCTAGAACTCGACTGGGGGCAGCAACTTGCCAACCCCATTTTCCTTGGGACGATGATTATCGTTTTTTTCCTGATGGGTCTTAATCTTTATGGGGTTTTTGAGATTGGAACGAGCATGACAAGTGTAGGCGGGGAGCTACAGGGGAAGAAAGGTTACTCTGGGTCCTTCTTCTCCGGAGCCCTGACCACTCTCGTAGCGACTCCTTGCTCTGGCCCCTTTCTAGGAGCGGTGATGGCTTTTGCGCTTTCTCAGGATAACAAGGCAATCCAGTTTGCGGTATTCACCGTCTTTGGGCTCGGAATTGCCTCACCCTATATTTTGTTGTCCTTCTTCCCTGCGCTTATCAAGAAACTTCCTCGCCCGGGAGCCTGGATGGAAACTTTTAAGCAGGTCATGGCCTTCTTTGTTTTCGCAACCGCAGTGTTTTTCATGAGGGGATATCTCAAGTTGGTGGGTGACGATCACTTCAACGTTTTCCTCTTTGCGCTCTGCCTGATTGGTCTCGGGGTTTATATTTATGGTCGTTACGGTAATCAGGCGATTGCGAAGACGAAACGTTACGTTACTGGGTTTGGTCTTGCCGGGCTAATGACCGTGGGTGGAATCGCATGGGCTTACTCAACTGCGAAACCTCCTGAGCTAGGTTTGGCCTGGAACGAGTGGTATCCAGGAATCGTGGAGCAGTCGCGTTCCAAGAAACGAATAATATGGGTCGACTACACCGCTGATTGGTGAGCGACTTGTAAAGTGAACGAGGGCCGTGTGTTCTCGAATCAGAAAGTTCTCGATCGGTTGGAAGCTTTGGATGTTCTCCTCATTCAGGCTGATAACACTGACAAGCTTCAATCGATCAATGATGACCTCAAGCGGTATGGTCGCGCTAATCTGCCCGTGAATTTGGTGGTACCAGCGGATCCTAGTGCTCCGATCATTGTGATGCCAGAAGTCTTTGGGCCGGATGAAGCGCTGCAAGCGCTCGAAGAGGCAGTTGCCTTGAGCCAATAAAGGTTATGAAGAAAGGCGCTGAGTTTTATCTATTCGTGGTGGGGGGTCTCCCGTCTGTTGGTTGACGGTCGGAAGACCGTCACTCCTTGAGTTTGCCACGAGGACGAACGCTTTTATACTCCAGACCAATAGCATGAAGAGCACGGGATTTATTTGGAAAGGGATTTGCCATTATCGATCGGCCTATTGGGGGGTGCTCGCGGGTGCGGCAGTGGGCGCCATGGTCCTTTTGGGAGCGCTCATGGCAGGGGATTCGGTGCAGGAAAGCCTGACTCGTTCGGCTGAGTTACGGACCGGGAAGGTTGCGAAGATCTTCACCGGCGGCGAGCGATTTTTCCGCGACGATTTGGCCGGGCGAAATGGTGGTTCGGCCATGATTTACTTAAAAGGGCAGGTTAATGTGGAGGAGAGGGCCGAGGGGCAGGTTCAGGTGATGGGGGTTTCGGAGGACTTCTGGGAGTTTGCGCCTCAGGAAACCTCAATCGATTTGTCAAATTTTGACGCCGCGATTAGCGGGCCCTTGGCGCGAGCCCTCGATCTCAAGGAAGGTGATTCTGCGGTGGTTCGCTTGCAAAAGCCGGGTCTGCTTTCGCGCGATGCTCCACTTTCGGGCGAGAGTGAATCGGTGTCCTCGATGCGAATTAAGGTGGCAAAGGTTTTGACTGATGATGAGTTCGGGCGTTTTAGTCTTGAGCAAACACAAGTCCCGCCGTCCTCGGTTTTCGTGCCGTTGAAGCGACTGCAAAAAGTTCTCGATCTCAAGGGGAAGGCCAACGCGCTTTTGCTGAATGAAAACGAATCCTTTGATCCGGGAAAACTGGAATTGGCGGATTACGGGATTTCGGTCGTGGAAGTGCCGGATGGAGTTGAGGTGCGCTCGGAGCGGATTTTTATGGAGCCGAGGATTGCTGATAAGATCGAAGGTGAGCCAGTGCTGACTTATTTGATTAATACCCTGGCGACTGAAGCGGGGGAAACCCCCTACTCCATGGTGACAGCGGTGAGTGGTAAGTCGGCGATGTTTCTTCCAACCCAACCGGGTGAAGGAGAGGTCGTGATCAATGATTGGTTGGCGGAGGATTTGCGGGCCCAGATCGGAGATGAGCTGACGATGGACTACTTCGTAGTGGAATCAGGCAGCAAGCTCGTCGAGAAGCGTGGAATTTTTACGGTGAAAGCGATTGTGGAGATGGAAGGCCCGGCAGCGGACAAGCGTTGGATGCCGGACTTTCCGGGCGTGGCGGATGTCGAAAGCGCACGAGATTGGGAGCCAGGATTGCCACTCGATTTGACAAGGATTCGGGACAAGGACGATGAATATTGGGAGGCTTTCAAGGGAACGCCAAAGGCGTTCGTCTCACATCAAACCGGCGAGGAATTATGGGCCAATCGTTGGGGGAAGGTAACCGGAATACGGAGGCCGGAAGGGAAAGTTGATAAGGTTTCGCAGTCCGTTCGAGCTGTGTTAGATCCCTCGCTGGCTGGGATGCAGGTGATAGATTTTTCAACCCAAGCCGAGGAGTCTGCCAAGTCGCCGGTGGACTTCGCCGTTCTGTTTCTTGCGATGAGTTTCTTTTTAATCATCGCGGCAGTCGCTCTGGTGGCGATGTTGTTTCGATTTAATGTGGAGCAGCGGGCGGAAGAAGGGGCTCTTCTTTCGGCAGTTGGAATTTCAGTGAAGAAGATTTCCAACTGGCGAATGGGGGAAGCTTTTTTTGTAGTCCTCGCAGGTGCGATCATCGGGGCCCTTTTCGCGATGCTTTTCTGCACGATCGTGCTTAAGGTGATTAGCTCGATTTGGGGCGATGGAATCGCTTTTGAGCTTCACTTAAGTGGCTGGACGATTGCTAAAGGCTTTTTATGGATTGTGGAACTTGCATTGCTTTCGGTTTGGCTCACGAACCGCAAGCAGGTGAGGCAGAGTGCTAGTTTGCGCCTTAACTCGGGTGCTGAGGAAGAGGTTGGGAAACCCAGCAAGTGGGCGACGGGCTTCCTTGTTTTTGGGCTTCTTGCGGTATCAGGCGGAATTGCGATGAGTTTCACAGCAGCGGCGCAAGGGGCATTTTTTTTAGTGGGCTTTGGGGTGCTGGTAACGGGTTTGGCGGTCTTTCGGAAACGCCTGTCGCGGATTGGTTCCCTCGGGGAATTTTCACCGGATGGCATGGCCCAGGTGAATCTTGCTCGTCGAGCTTCACGGAGTTTGACGGTAGTGGGTGTGTTGGCGGCTGGAGTTTTTCTGGTCCTTTCGGTGGCTTCCTTCCGGAAGAACGGAGGAGAAAATTGGCAGGATAAAACGAGCGGGGCTGGCGGCTTTGCCTGGTGGGTGGAGACCACTTCGTCTGTAAATCGGCCTGCCGATGCAAAGGGAGAGGTTGATTGGTTTGGGCTGAAAACGTTGGTGCCTTTCCGAATTGGTGAGGGCGATGATGTGGATTGTTTTAATCTCACTGCTTCCAAGCAGCCCCGCCTACTGGGCGTGGATCCTGATCTTCTTGAAGGCCGGTTCAAGACAAGCGATAAGTGGTCAATTCTAGAAGGTGAAGGGGTTCCAGCGATTGTTGACGAAACCACGATGATGTGGGTTTTGAAAAAGAAGGTGGGGGATGAACTGATCTATCAGGACGAGTGGGGAAATGATTTTCCCGTGAAGATTGTCGGAGTGGTGAAGGATTCAGTTTTTCAGGGAAGTTTGATTTTGGATGAGAAGAAGCTTCTGGAGAAGTATCCCTCACTTGGCGGCTACCAACTCTTTCTCTCTCCTGATGAAAAAGCGCAGGAGATTTTGCAGGAAGAGACGGCGGATCTGGGAGGAAAGGTGACGGCAACAAAGGATAGGCTCGCGGCTTTTCATGAGGTTGAGAATACCTACATCGCAATCTTCAATGTGCTCGGCGGTTTGGGGATCATTCTCGGCAGTGTGGGGGTCGGGATCGTCACCGCGCGCAATTTGGTCGAACGGAAAGCCGAATTTGAAACGCTCAGGATGCTGGGGATTTCCAAGCTAAGACGATCCAAGATTGTGAAACGGGAGGTTAAGTTGATGGTCGCGTGGGGGCTTGGGATCGGTTTGGTGTCAGCCTTGATCGCGGTCATTCCGGTCTTGGGCGGGACGATTGGAGTGATGGACCTGCTGTGGATGACAGGGTTGGTTTTGGCAATGGCATTCATTGCGAATTTTGTGGGGACCCGGGCCCTTCGTAGTCTTTAAAGTGATGGTTTTAGGTGCAATTAGTGAAAGTCCACTCGCCATCTTTTTGTTGGTTTCGGTTGGGCTACTTATGGCAATTTTGCTCGCCATCCCAACAACGGGCTGGGTGAGCCAGAAGATGGCCGATGTGCTTTCGTTCTTTTCGCTGGAGAAATTTCGAAAACCTCCTCCGCTTTTAAGTAAAGGAGATGCCTTGGCAATGCAGGGAAGAGTTGGAGATGCTTTCCACGTCTTCCGGCAATACTTGAAAGATCATCCACGGAATCTCGAAATATACAGCCGCCTCATTGATCTTGCCTTTGGCCCGATGCAGGATACGGAACTTGGGGATGCCATTATCGCCTTCGGGGTGAAGCGACTTGACCGCCGTGGGCGACGGGTGATCAAGCGCCGCCGGAACGCCATCTTAGTTGGAGGGCTCTATCCGCTGAAACATCTGGGGTGGCGTGAGGAAACTGAATATGTCCACCCGAAGGTGGAAATTCCCGAGGAGCTGAAAGGGCAGTTTGCGCCACCTTCTTAAAATCGGCTGACATTTTTAATTCTTCACGGCCTGACGGCTGGCAAGGCTTTCCGAAGTAAATCGGTGTGGGTCTCGGCAGTTTTGGATGGCATCTTGCTGAGTGATGTAGTTGTGGGCGACGAGTGTTTCGAGACAGTCATCAATGGTGTGACAGCCTTCTTGTCGTGCGATTTCCATGAGGCCGACTACTTGTTCGATCTTTCGTTTGCGGAGACTGGATTGAATCCCTGAGTTGACGCGAAGAGCCTCGGTGGCGAGGACGCGTCCATCGGTGTCGGCTCTTGGGAGAAGCCTCTGGCAAATGATTGCTTCGAGAACATTGGAGAGCTGCGAGGCGATCTGCACTTGTTGGTCGGAGGGGAACAGGTCCATGATGCGCTCCACTGATTTTGGGGCGTCGATGGTGTGAAGGGTGCTAATGACGAGGTGCCCGGTTTCGGCTGCGGTCATCGCGATCTGCATCGACTCGCGATCGCGGAGTTCACCTACCACAATAACGTCGGGATCTTGGCGCATGCACTGACGGAGCCCGAGCGAGAATGATTTGGTGTCTCGTCCAATCTCCCGTTGTTTAATGAGCGAGGAATTGTGCTGAAAAGAAAATTCGATAGGGTCTTCTAAAGTGATGATGGTGCCGGAGCGGATCTCGGAGATCCTGCGTACTAATGATGCAAGAGTCGTTGTTTTTCCTGAGCCGGTTACTCCGGTGATAAGAACGAGGCCCCGCTGAAGGTGGCAAATTTCCTCCAAAATTGGATAGTGCCCTAAGGTTGAGAGCTCTGGAATTTCTGCTGGAATGTAGCGATAGACTGCTTCGATGTTCTGACGGCAGAAATGCACGTTCCCGCGAAAACGCCCAACGCCGCTGACCTCGATAGCGTAGTCGAGTTCCCAATCGTCCTCCAGCTTTGAGCGCTGGGTTTCGTTCATGGTCCCGAGGATTAATTCGCGAACCTGACCGGCGTCGAAAGACATTTCTTCAAGCGCCTGAAGGCTCCCATGGACTCTTGCGGCTGGAGGAGCGCCGACTGTGAGGTGTAGGTCGGAGCCGCCTTTGGTGACTGTCTGGGCGAGGTAGTCCCGTATTCCTTGTGGTGTAGTCATGATTTAAAAAAGTGTATTTAGGAAATGCCGCGAATTTGGCGGTCAAAGTCCCCGGGGTTTGGGGCGGCATCTCTTGCAATTTCCTCTGATATTAGGCCCT
>JAQWSX010000072.1 GCA_029242935.1 Akkermansiaceae bacterium | reverse complement strand
TAAACACACCGCTTCTCATCGCATTCGGTGACAAGGATGGGGCAGTCGACTGGGGACAGGGAGTGCAGATGTACAACGCGGCTCGCTGGGCCGGAAAAAACAACCTCGTCATGCTAGTCTACCCGGGCGAGAATCACAGCCTTCGAAAAGAAGAAAACATGGTCGACTACCACTATCGTGTCCGCGAGTGGTTCGACACCCATGTCAAAGGCCAGGAAGCTCCGAAGTGGATCGCCGAAGGAAAATCATTCCTCGAAAGACAAAAAGAAAAAGAAGACAAGAAAGACAAGCCTCTGTGGAAAGCCGAAGCGGCCCCCAAACCAACGAAAGAAGAGCCTCCAAAGAAAAGAGAGGCTTCCAGTTCAAAACAAAAAACGAAGTAATTATGAGACTTCAAAACCAAATCGTCCTCATCACCGGCAGCACCACCGGGATCGGCGCCGCGATGGCCCGCCTCTTTGTGAAGGAAGGTGCTAAAGTTATCCTCCACGGACGCAATATCGAACGAGCCAATGCCCTCCGAGACGAACTTGGAACCAACAACTCGGCCTTCGTGCAAGGCGACCTCCAAGATCCCGAAGGTCCGGCACAAATCGCCAGAGAAGCCCTCACCTGCTTTGGCAAAATCGATTGCCTCGTCAACAATGCGGCCTTTACGACGCGCGGACATTTGGAAGATACCGATGTCGCCTTTTTCAACCGCATCATCGCGGTCAACCTGCGCGCACCTATCCAGCTCATTCGCCACCTCTTCCCCGCGCTCAAAAAAAGCGAGGGATGTGTCGTCAATATCGGTAGCGTCCTCGCGCACTGCGGACAAGCCAACATGCTTGCCTATTCGGTCAGCAAGGGGGGACTCATGACGATGACCCGTAATCTCGCCGATGCCCACGGCGCCGACAAAGTTCGTTTCAACCAACTCAACGTCGGTTGGACCCTCACCGACAACGAATACCAAGTCAAACTTGACGACGGCCTCCCCAAAGACTGGCCCGAAACCCTTCCCAAATACGTTGCGCCTTCCGGCCGCATCCTCGCTCCTGAAGAAATTGCAGAAGCCGCAGTCTACTGGGCTTCAAAAGCAAGTCGACCCATCACCGGAAGTGTTCTCGAACTCGAACAATACCCCCTCATTGGCCGCTACACCAATCACGAAGATAAGTAACACCACGACTATTTTCAAACCTCTGCTTCTTCATTGCTCCTCATGGGGCACATCTTTTTATAAATCTCAATGTCCCGCTCACTCATCTTCGACTCCGGCCTCGAGGAAATTTACACCCTCAAAACCAAAGCGCCCGGACCACCCGGAGCTCTTCCGTTTCTCCCGGAAAAACTAGCCACCGAACCTTCAGGTCACCTCTTTGGCTGGACCCAGAATGTTGGAATGGGCTGGTCATCAAAGGATGTAGCAGGCAGCGACTATCTCATCCTTTCCACCCAGGGCGGTATTCGTCGTGAGGACGGCACTCCCGTCGCTCTCGGTTACCACACCGGCCACTTTGAAGTCGGCCTCCTCATGGAGGAAGCAGCGAAAACCATCACCGCCGCAAAAGGCGTTCCCTTTGCAGGCTTCGTCTCTGATCCTTGCGACGGAAGAACCCAGGGGACCGACGGCATGATGGATTCCCTTCCCTATCGCAATGATGCCTCGATGGTTTTTCGGCGTCTCATTCGCTCTCACCCGACCCGCAAAGGTGTCATCGGGGTGGCCACCTGTGACAAAGGCCTCCCTGCCATGCTGATGGCACTCGCTGCCACCCAGTCACTCCCTACCATTCTTGTTCCAGGTGGCGTATCATTGCTGAGCGAGGAGACAGATGAAGACCTCGGCCGCATCCAAACCATCGGCGCTCGCTATTCCCAAGGCGAGATCTCTCTCGAATACGCAGCCCAAGCCGCCTGCCGGTCTTGCGGCTCCCCCGGTGGTGGATGTCAGTTCCTCGGGACCGCAGCCACCGCCCAAGTGGTTGCCGAGGCTCTCGGCCTCTCTCTGCCCCACTCCGCCCTCGCACCATCCGGAACCGAGATCTGGAAAGACATGGGACGGCGATCTGCTCTTGCGATGCTCGACCTAGAAAAGAACGGCCTCACCACTGCCGACATCCTTTCCGAAAAATCGATCGAAAACGCCCTCGCCCTCCACTGCGCCTTTGGGGGATCCACCAATCTCATCATGCACCTTCCAGCGATTGCCCATCAAGCTGGATTAAGGCGCCCCAATGTCGATGACTGGCGGCGTTTTAATGCTGAGATTCCACGCCTCGTCGATGCCCTTCCCAATGGCCCACAACACTTTGCGACCGTCCAGGTCTTCCTTGCTGGCGGAGTCCCCGAGGTGATGCTTCACCTTCGCGACATGGGGAAACTTCATCTTGATGCCATGACTGTCACCGGACAGACCGTTGGTGAAAATCTAGAATGGTGGGAAAATTCCGAACGCCGTATTCGTCTCAAGGAAAAGCTCGCACAACTTGACAGCATTGATCCTGATGACGTCATACAATCTCCGGCCCGAGCCCGCAAAAATGGACTCACCTCTACCGTCACTTTTCCTCAAGGGAATCTTGCGCCCGAGGGTTCGCTTATCAAATCCACGGCCATAGATCCCTCGCTCATTGATGACCGGGGAATCTATCTGCACGAGGGGCCGGCCCGCGTTTTCACTTCTGAACCGGATGCCATCGCCGCTGTTAAATCAACCGGCAACGACCGCATTTGCAAAGGCGATGTTATTGTCCTCATCGGATACGGCCCCGTCGGTTGTGGCATGCCAGAAACCGCCCAACTCACGATCGCGCTCAAGCATCTTTCATGGGGCAACGAAGTCGCACTCATCACCGACGGCCGATTCTCCGGTGTCTCGACTGGGGCCTGCATCGGGCACATCTCCCCGGAGGCTTGGTCCGGCGGCCCGATCGGCAAGCTCTGTGATGGTGACCCTGTTCGCATTGAAATTAACTGTCACAATATGACCGGTTCCGTTGATTACACCGGTTCCGAAAACATCACCTCTCGTGACACCAACCCCGCTCTCCAACCCAACCTTGATGTCCCGGACGATACCCGCCTCTGGGCCGCTCTTCAAGATGTCAGCGGCGGCTCCTGGGGCGGCTGCGTTTATGATGTCGAATCCATCATCTCAAAACTGAAAAACTCATGAAGCACTTCTTCGTCACCCTTGCCTCGATTTCACTTTCCGCCTTCGCCGCAGAAAAGCCCAACGTTCTATTTATCATCTCGGATGATCTGACCGCCACCGCTCTTTCTTGCTATGGCAACAAAGTCTGCAAAACCCCAAGCATTGATCGCCTCGCTTCACAGGGCACCCGATTTACCAAAGCCTACTGCCAAGGGACTTACTGTGGCCCTTCCCGAGCCTCGTTCATGAGTGGATATTACCCACACGCCATCAAGATGCTCGGCTATGGATCACCCAGACCGGCCATTGGAGAGCGGGCTACCTGGGCTCAACATTTCAAAAATAATGGCTACCACACTGCGCGGGTTTCCAAAATCTTCCACATGGGCGTTCCTGGTGGAATTGAAAAAGGCACTGATGGTGCTGACGACCCAGCCTCTTGGACCGAGCGTTTCAACTCAGCAGGTCCAGAATGGAAGGCTCCAGGAGATGGTGAAACTTTGGAGAACAATGCCGACGGACGAAAGCCCGGTCCGGTGGGTGGCAATACCTTTGTCGTGGTCGAAGCCGATGGCGATGACCTTGTCCACTCTGACGGAAAAACCGCCGCCAAAGCCGTAGAACTCATTAAGCAACATAAAGATAAGCCCTTCTTTCTAGGAGTCGGTTTTGTGCGGCCTCACGTTCCGTTTGTCGCACCAAGAAAGGACTACACCGAGTTCCTTCCCTACGCAAAAATGCAGCTACCACCAAAGCTCAAAGACGATTGGGCTGACATTCCAAAGGCGGGAATCAACTATAAGACGAGCAGGAATATGAAGATGGACATCCGTCGACAAAAGAAAGCTGTGGGCGGATATTACGCTTCTGTTGCATTCATGGACCGCATGGTTGGGCAGGTACTCAATGGACTGAAGGAAGCCGGGCTAGATGACAACACTATCGTCATTTTCACGAGTGACCACGGCTACCATTTGGGCGAGCATGATTTTTGGGCCAAAGTCAGTCTTCACGATGAATCTGCTGCTGTCCCCCTCATCATCCGCATGCCGGGCAAGAAGCCCGCTGTCTGTCACTCTCTGGTCGAACTCCTCGATCTTTATCCCACTCTTTCCAATCTCTGCGGCCTTAAGGTTCCCGGACGCTTACAAGGAAAGGACATCTCCGAGATGATGACCGATCCTGCGAAGGAAGTTCGTAGCGCTGCCTTCAGCGTAAACGG
>JAQWSX010000036.1 GCA_029242935.1 Akkermansiaceae bacterium | reverse complement strand
GAAACACGTCGATGACATGGCCTTTCTTATGGCCATGAAAACGAAAACAAACGTTCACGGGCCCGCCGCCTACATGATGAACTCTGGATTCCTTTTACCCGGATTTCCTTGCCTTGGCGCCTGGACATCCTACGCGCTCGGCAACCTCACCGACAACCTCCCCACCTTCGTCGTGCTCCCCGACGGCCGAGGCCTTCCCTACAACGAACGCGGCACTTTTTCCTCAGGCTTCCTTCCCCCAATCCACCAAGGCACCGTCATAAAAGCTAATAACCAAAGCCCCGTCCCCCACCTCTTCGCCAACGAGCAATTCTCCTTCGCCACTTCCGAGTCCGAACGGGAGGGGCTTTCCCTCCTCAAAAAGATCAACCAAACCCACGCTGCCGAACACCCTCACGATTCGCGCCTCGAGTCCCGCATCCGCACTTACGAACTAGCCGCCAAGATGCAACTCTCGGCACCCGAAGCCTTCGATCTCTCGAGCGAACCAAAACACATCCATCAAGCCTACGGGACCGACAACGCAGTCACTGAAGACTTCGGCCGACGCTGCCTCCTCGCCCGACGCCTCTGTGAACGCGGCACCAGATTCGTGCAAGTTTGGAGCGGTCCCCAAGGAAATAAAAATAACTGGGACAACCACGGCAGCATTTCCAAGGAACTTGCTCCGATCGCCGCTGCTGTCGACAAACCCATCGCAGCTCTCCTCGAGGATCTTAAACAACGCGGCCTCCTCGAAGATACCCTCCTCGTCTGGACCACCGAATTCGGCCGTACTCCCTTCGCCCAAGGAACGGACGGCCGTGATCACAACGGCGGCACCTTCGTTACTTGGATGGCCGGCGCCGGCATCAAAGCCGGGACCTCTTATGGTCAAAGCGACGACCTCGCCTTCCAAACTGCCGAAGGCACCACCTACTGCTACGACCTCCACGCCACCATCCTCCACCTTATGGGCATCGATCACGAACGCCTCACCGTCCGTCAGAACGGCATCGACCGCCGTCTCACTGATGTCCACGGCCACGTTGTCCATGACATCCTCTCCTGAAAAAACTTCCGCCACTTCCTCACTAAGAAAACACCAAGAAACGACAGGACACCCCGGAATTCACCGTTATGATCAATAGTAAATGATCCGCTGGTTTGCAAAAAATGACATTGCCTCCAACCTCCTCTTGGTGGCTATCGTGCTCGCGGGTCTTTACACTGCCTTCAATAAAATTCCGCTTGAAGTCCAACCCTCCTATGACTTTGGAGAAGTTGAGATCAATATGCGTTTTCGAGGTGCCAGCCCACAAGACGTTCAGGAACACATCGTCAACCCCATTGAGCGGGTCCTCCGTGATCTTCCGGGAGTTAAATTAATCGACTCAAAGGCCCGAAGCGGATCTGCAAACATCGACGTCGAAGCGGAAGAAGGAGTGGACCTTCGGGAGCTTCGCGATGAAGTCGAAGCGCGAGTCGATACCATCAACACCTTCCCGGGTGAAACCGAGCGCCCAGAGATCCATATCCCGAACATGTCCAACTACCGTGAAGTTCTCACGATTGCGATCACGGGTGAGTTGAGTGAAACCGATCTCTATAAGACCGCTCGGCGAGTTGAGAACGAGCTCCTTAATCTCCCAGAAATTTCGAGAACCGATATGCGCGGCAACCAACCGCTTGAGATTAGCATCGAGGCCGATGATCAAAAACTCAGGGACTACAATCTCTCATTCGAAGATCTTATCGGAGCAATCCGGAGATCTTCCCTCGCCCTCTCCGCCGGCTCGCTGCGGACGCCCGTTGGATCGATTATGATTCGGACTGATGGCCAAGCCTACACGCAGGAAGACTTTGCTAATATCGTGGTCACCGCCGCAGACGGCGCTCAGATCCGGGTCGGTGACCTTGCAAACATCAAGGATGGGTTCGAAGACGCTCAAATGATCACCCGCTTCAACGGGGAGCCAGCCATCATGATCGACATCCTGAGAGCAGCCGATGAGAATGCGATCGAAATTTCCGATGCGGTCCACCGTTACATCAAGGAGACTTCCAACCTTCTTCCGAACGGCGTAAGCCTCTCGGCTTGGGACGACGAATCCATCCGTATTCGGGGGCGTCTCTCCACCCTGGGAAACTCTCTTATGATGGGAGCTGGATTAGTATTTCTAGTTCTCGGGATTTTCCTCCGCCCCATGCTTGCTTTCTGGGTCGTGATTGGCATCCCCATCAGTTTCGCAGGAGGAGTCCTCCTAATGCCCTACTTTGGACTCACTGCCAACACGATGAGCATCTTCGCCTTTATCATCGTGTTAGGTATTGTGGTTGATGACGCCATTATCACCGGCGAAAATATCTACACGAAACTCAGGGAAGACATCACGCCCCTCGACGCTGCCGTGATTGGCACTAAGGAGGTTGCGACCCCTGTGACCTTTGGGGCGATTACGACAATCGTGGCCTTTATTCCTCTTTCCTACTTTCCTGGCTTCTGGTCTGCATGGACCAGCCAGATTCCTCCGGTCGTCGCTTCAGTTCTCATTTTTTCTCTTATCGAGTCGAAACTGATCCTGCCCTCACACCTCAAACATCTCAGCACGAACCGTCGCAGGATGGGCACCTTTGCTCGGTTTCAGAAATGGGTCGCCGACTCGCTAGAACGCGGAATTGAAAAATTTTATCGCCCGGTTCTCGCCCTTGCCTCCGCGCACCGTTATACCACGATTTGTCTTTTCTTTGCTCTAGCCATGGCCGGGCTCGGTTACCATAAGAGTGGTGCAATTGGGTTCGTCGATATGCCTAAGGTAGAGCGCTATCGAATTTCGGCCTACCTCAGCATGATTGATAACACCCCATTTGAGGAAACAGATAAACAGATTACCTACATCGCGACCTGCGCAGAAGAGTTAAAACGGGAACTCATTGATCCCGGCACCGGCGAATCTCTCGTTCGCAATATTATGACCAGCGCTGGAGCTTCCCGTTGGGGTGGGGCCGGCGATCCCGAACAAGGGTTTTCCTCGCTTGAAATCATGCCTCCGAGCGAACGAAGCGAACCCGGCCCAACCAATGCTGAAATTGCGAAGATGTGGCAGGATAAAATTGGTGAAATTAAAAACGTCAAATACCTCAGGGTATCAGGAGAATGGGGTAGCCGGAGCCACGGTCGGGAAGAACTCAACAGCATGAGCGTGGAACTTAGGGGGCAAGACAGCGACGAAAAACGGGGAATTGCAGCGGAAATTGAACTCTTGTTCGAAGCGCAAGACGGCATCCAAGGGGCTCACGCCGACAACCAACGCCAGCGGGAGGAATTTGCAATCACCCTAAAGCCTAGAGCTCTCGAATTGGGCATCACACAAAGAGAACTCGCTCAACAAATCCGTCAGGCATTCTACGGAGAAGAAGCCCAACGCCTTCAACGCGACGGTGAAGAAATCCGGGTTATGGTCCGCCTCCCAAAAGAAAAACGCGAGTCCATGTTTACCTTTGAGAATCTTACCATCCTAGCTCCCAATGGATCTGTAATTCCATTTTCCACTGTCGCTACCGCTAATTTACAGAAAGCTCCCGGGACGATCGAAAGCCTAGATGGAGCCCAGGTCTCCTACATCAATGCACAACCAAAAAATCAGGAGATAAAAATCATGGAGATGGCCGAGCGACTTAAACCCGAAATTGACCGAATCGTGGCAAAGAACCAAGATATCAGCTGGATTTGGGCAGGCTACATCAAAGAGCAAAAGGAAACTAGCGGCCGTTACACTTGGCTCTACAGCCTTTTGATCCTCACCCTTTTTGCCCTCCTGGCCATTCCCTTTAAATCCCTTCTCCAACCCTTTATCGTTCTTCTCGCGGTGCCCTTCGGAGTGATCGGAGCCTACGCTGGCCACGTCATCCTCGACATCACTCCATCCTACCTCTCGATCTTTGGAATCATGGCCCTTACCGGTGTCGTCGTGAATGACTCTCTGGTCCTCGTTGACTTCATCAACCAAAAGAGGCGAGGAGGCATGGATATCGAAGAAGCGGTCCGAATCTCGGGCGTACGACGGTTCCGCCCCATTTTTCTCACTTCAATCACCACCTTTGCGGGCCTTATGCCGCTCATGTTTGATCGGGCGATCCATGCGCAATTCCTGAAACCCATGGCAGTCTCATTGGGTTTCGGAATCCTGTTTGCCACCGTAATCACCTTGTTCCTCATTCCGACGGCCTATCTGGCATTAGAGGATCTGAAAGGCCTCTTCCGACCAATCTGGAGGTGGTACTCCAAACCTTTTAAAGAGGAGGAAGAACCTGAAATACTGGCTGATAAATAAATTAAGTTTCCTTAATTATTTGCTTGTCCGAGATATTTTTGCGTGGTAGTTTTTTAGGTGACTAACAAAACCCAACGCTCCATGCCAACTACCCAAAGCCGAAAACAGCACATCAAGGTCCGCGAAACTCAGATGGAAATTTCCGACGAAAAAGCCCCTTTTACCGACGATTTCGAAGGTAAGCTTGCCGACGCCCAAACCCAACTCGAAGTCCTCCATTCACAGCGCGCGGAGCTCGAGCGACAAAAAACGGCGCTTGAAGATTTGAACCATCGAAAACAGGAGTTTCTAAGCGGACAGCTGGACCTGAGCGAAAGATTTGCCACAGCAATCACGACGATCGAACGTGAACTCTTTGAATCCAAACAGGAGGCCGAAGATCTCGATCAGACTAGGATCGCCTTCACCAATCACCTCAACCGGCTCGAGTCCCTCAATCCCGAAGCGTGGCCCAAGGATTCCCTCAGCATCGAGCTCGAGAAAGCCCTCGTCATTCTCGACAAGGCCGATGAAGAGTTCGAGCAAGCCGTCTCTCACTTTGGCGAGACCCGTAAAAACAGTATTTTCGATGGACAGGCAGGATCATTATCGGGAACTTCTTCCCAGGGAAACTTTCTTTGCATGATTCGTAACGGCTTCGCCTTCAATCTTCCGATCATCCTCCTTGGCTCCATCGCCATCCTCATCTACCATTTTAAATAAAACGCTACCGCCATGTTCTTTCGTAAAATGAAGCGCCAGCCAAGCCCACCTTCTCGCGACGAGCTTTCTTCTTTAGACTCGGAGATTGAAAAATATGAGGCCTTAATTGAGAATGCTCCCCTTAAGCTCCTTGAGCAAAAAGAGCGGGAACGGCACATGATTCCGGCTCTAGACGACCGCGAACAGCGCCAGCGTGAGAAACGGTTTTACGCCCAAATGTCCAGAGGCCAACTGATCAACGAGCGACGTTACCGCACTAGAAATATTGTTCTCTTCGTACTTCTACTGGCCGCAACTACGTCACTCTGCTGGTGGATGTATAGCGAACTAGTTCGCAACGGTGTCCTCTCCTAAACAGAGGGACATATCTATACCCTGAAAGGTAGGGATCCTGCGAAACTAGGGGCACGGCAATTTTTTCCGCCCTAGGGGTTCTTTGCGGTTCCATCTCAAGTCATCACGGTACATCCTCCGTCCATGGCTGATCCCCACATTGATGTCCGCTATGTCGCAAACTTGGCCCGGATAAACCTAAGCGACGACGAAGTCACCCGCTTCAGCACACAGCTGGAAGATGTTATGGGCTACATCAAAAAATTGGGTGAAGTGGATGTCGAGGGAATCGAAGCCAGCACTCACCCCATGATAAGGTCAAATCGCGTCCGCAAGGATGAGCCTGCCCCCAGTCTTCCAGCCGAAGGGTTCCTTCAAAACACTCCGGATCAAGCCAATGGCCAACTACGGGTCCCCAAGGTCGTCGACGCATAAGCTTTCCTCACTATGTCTCTCGCTTCCTCATCCCTAAGCTCTCTCCGGCGAAAGCTCGTTGCCGGAGAAATTTCATCACGTGAGATCGTCCAAGACGTAATCGACCAGATTACGACACGTGATCAAGACATCGGCGCTTTTCTTTCCTTTGATCCGGATTCCGTCCTCTCCGCTGCCGATCAGGTCGACCTGACGCTGCCGCTCGGCGGCCTCCCCATCGGAATCAAAGACAACATCAACGTTGAAGGACAACCCTGCACCTGCGGGTCTAAATTTCTCAAAGAAGCCTTCACCTCCCCTTATGACGCCACCGCTATTACCCGGCTCAAGGGAGCAGGTGCCATTCCTTTCGGTCGGACCAATCTCGATGAATTTGCGATGGGATCTTCCACCGAAAACTCAGGACTCCAAACGACTCACAATCCATGCGCTCCTGGTCACATTCCCGGGGGATCTTCCGGCGGATCTGCGGCAGCGGTGGCAGGCCAACTCATTCCCGCCACCTTGGGCTCCGATACCGGAGGATCGATCCGCCAGCCGGCAAGTCACTGTGGAGTGGTTGGCCTCAAACCTTCTTATGGAAGGGTCTCTCGATTCGGCCTCGTCGCTTTTGGCTCTTCACTGGATCAGATCGGACCACTTACCCGCACGGTTGAAGATGCGGCGCTAATACTGAATGCGATCGCCGGAGAGGACCCGCGCGATTCGACCTCACTGGACGAACCAGTGCCAGATTACACGGATGGCCTCGATCGAGGAGTCGCCGGAATGAAACTGGGACTTCCAAAGGAATATTTTACCGATGGCATCTCTCCTCAAGTCCGCAATCGCGTAGAAGCCGCCGCAAAAAAACTAGAAGCACAAGGAGCCGAAATTGTGGAAATCTCACTTCCCCACACCGAGTATGCCGTTGCCACCTATTACATTATCGCGCCAGCCGAAGCCTCCTCAAACCTCTCTCGTTTCGACGGGGTCCGCTATGGCAATCGGACTGATAATCCCGAAGACATGCTCTCTCTTTACAAGGACAGCCGTGAAGCCGGATTTGGCTCTGAAGTCAAACGTCGGATCATCTTAGGAACCTACGTTTTATCCTCCGGATACTATGATGCCTACTACCTCCGAGCCCAAAAAGTTCGAACCTTGATCCGCCGCGACTTCGAGCAGGCCTTCGAGAAAGTCGATGCGATCCTCACTCCGGTTGCCCCAGAAACTGCACCTAAAATGGGCGATGCCACCGGCGATCCGCTCAAGCACTACCTCGCCGACATTTTCACCATTTCTGCAAACCTCGCAGGTAACTGCGGAATTTCGGTCCCGCTCGAGCCCATCGACGGAAAACCGGTCGGGCTGCAGATTCTTGGCCCTTATCTCGGAGAGAAAGAAATCCTTCGTTGCGCTCGGGCCGTCGAAGCCGATCAATAAGCTTCTCCCCCAAACCAAAAAAACCATCTGATCCAGATGGCCTTTATCAAATGGCGGAAGTTCAAACTTTCTACCAATCCGCGTTCCGACCACGGGTGTCGATATGGACGAAACTGGGATACCGGCCGATACCTCCTTTAAAAAATCCATCGGCACGAACTGCACGCGCCGCGCGAGCCACCGCACTTGGAGAAGACTTAAACTTTAAATCGAGCGCAAAGTTCTGCATGTGCCATGACCCCGATTTAGCACCCGAGCAACGCCGATTATAGGCAGGACTACGGTAAGCTGAAGCTACTTCCCTGACAGGTTGCCCGATCGTAGCGGCGACACGGTCGACAGCCTTGAGAGTTCCAGCCATCGATCTCCACATGGAACGCGGAGGAAGGGTATTCCAGAGGCTTCCTTGAGTCTTAGCGTGAGCCTTGATGATCTGAAGTGGGTCGACATACTTCAACCGAAGCCCTTCGAGATACTTGGCATAGCTTTGAATTTTTCTCTCGCCCTGAAGTGAAACCCAAGTCTTTGGAAGCAATCTCAGATCAAGCGGCGGAGACTGACGAAATAAAAATCCGTGCGAGGTTTGGGTCGAAGCGACAAGACCAGTCGCAGCAGCTGCAGCGGCCGCAAGAAAGTTGCGGCGGTTAGGAACGATGATACGGGTTTCCGTCTCACTGACACTCATTGCGGCGGAAGACTGAAAGCAATTCCCCTTTTGGCCACCTAAAATTGAAAAGGCTAACTGGCTCGTGATTTTTTAATAAACTCCGATGTTTTACAAAATCTTAACGGAGTCCTTCACAGTGCGATCAAGGCCCATTCCAAAAGGGTTTGAGCGCGTCACCCTCGTGTTTTTTACCCATTTAGAGATTTGAAACCACCCATCATACTCCCAACCCATAAGCTGCTTTTAAGCTTCCTGATTATTAAAATCTCTTTAGTAAGATGACGAAAAAGAGAGGACAATAGAATCGAGGTCGACAACAACCAAGCCCCAAATAGGCACCGCATGGAGGAGCATGATGAACTCAAAATTCAACTTCTTCCTCGGTGATTTCCAATCCTTACCCACCGATCTACCTTTCCGAATTACATTGGAATCTCACCCTAGATATTTGAGCGCATCTCAGTTAATGGGTTTAACGAATCAAACTGCAATCATAGGATCTGAAATTGATCCTCTGAATTTGCGCTTTGACTTCGGATCACGCTCGACTAGCCTCCGGCACCTTTTTAGAGGGCCCGTAGTTCAATGGATAGAACAATGGTTTCCGGTACCATAGATCGGGGTTCGACTCCCTGCGGGCCTGCCACTCTTTAACATCTTTATTCCCTGATGTTAAGGGGATTTCGGCGGATTTTTAGATTTTGATTCGGAAATTCAGTTTGGCCAAAAATCGCCTATTTTGGTCATTCGTGGTAAAGTTTTGGTAAACTTTTGGTAAACTTTCTGGGCCGATTCTGTTGTTCACATTTCGGACTTTTATTAGGGTTTACGTTTTCCGCCGTGAACTAGATCGGGCATGGATGAGTCTTTACCCCAAAATAACTTGGCAGTGTAATACAGAGGTCATGAAGAAGAAGCCATTCTCTGAATTCTCTAAGATCGCAGCAGAAGGAGAACTCGAGCTGACGTTCTGCGAAATGTTTAGAGCTAATGGTGAGCCTAATTGGCCACGAATGGACCTGTTTCTAAATGGCGGCAAAAGAGAGAAGCCGGACTCCTTTCTTGATGCCTTAAAAACAAGGATTGATCACAATAGAAACGTCCAAGAACCAATCCCGTGCAGCGGAGTTTCTGAAGATCAAAAGAAGCTTTTCCTCAAGCGTATTGGAAATGCACTTTTAAAAGGCAAGTCTCCTAAGCCCGACCAAAGGCTTAAGGCCGCATGTTGGCTCTTCGACGCTCATTTAGCAACGGGCGGCGATATCCCCAATGGAGCCAGAAAAGACCAAACAAATCTCAGGCGTCTAAAAATCGAGAATCCTCGGCGTCCTGAAATAGATCAAACTCAGGCCCACCTAGATAGCGGCCTCAGTGAGGAAGCATTGAGACATGCCAGAGATTTTTGTGACGAATTCGAGGAACTCAAAATTGAAGATGCTCGTTGGAACGTGCCTGAATAACTTGCTAATGCTATTTCTAGCGACTGCCTGCTTATCTTTCGACAACGCAAGCAATCTGAGGAATGGAACCATTTCTCAGGTTCAGTGAGCTTCAGAGGATTATCGAGATAGTCGAAGAATGTCTAAAAAGACTATTCTAAAAATTGATAGGAAGACCATGCCGGTCTTCAAAGCCCCAAAATCTGAATTACATCGTAAGTTATTCATCTATGCCTGTGAGTGCGCAGAGCTAGGCATTCCGCCAAAGGAATGCTTGCAGCACCTCAAAGCGTGTGTGGATGGAATAAACTATTATCGCGAGGTTCCAGAAAGGGAAATTACTGAAGCCGTGAAGTGCGGATATAGATGCGTTCTTGAAGGAC
>JAQWSX010000182.1 GCA_029242935.1 Akkermansiaceae bacterium | reverse complement strand
GTAAGGGAAGAGCGCGGTGGAAAGTGTTACCCCATCCCGTGCCGACTGCGTCAAACGAATCGGTGAATTCTTTCCGCATGATTCGGTGAACAGAGTCGTTCGCAGGAGCATTAAAGTCGCCAGCTACGATGGTCGGGAATCTTGGGTGAGAACCGTATTGTCTCAATCCGGCAAGCGAAGATGAGAGTTCAATTTTTCGAAGAGTGTGGTTCTTGACGTGCTCGCGCCAACAATCAAGTTGGTGGAGTTTCATATTGGTGGCTGCCGAGAGAAGATGAAGATTCACAAGGTTAAGTTTACGACCATCGAACATTTCTGCTTTGACGAGTTGAGTGCGATAGTTTGAAAATCGAAATTCTCTCTCAATGGTTCCCCGAACGATGACCGCAAATCGCAGGTTGCGGTTGTAGCGATAGTCGCCCTGTCCTTGGAATAATTTGTCGGCAAGTCGTTTGATGCGATAGCCTGGGGGAATTTCTTGAAGAAAGATAATGTCTGGGTTAAATTGGCGGGTTGCCTCGAGGGGGTCAGAATGGCCAGCGCAGTTAAGAGTAATCACGCGGAGAATTTGGCTTCCGGCATGTTCCTCGGGAATAGCTTCCTCCATTGGTTCGGTCGCTAAGCGGGCCAGCGGACCAGCTTCATCGGCAAAAATAAGGATAGTAAAGGTCCAAAGAAGGATGATGGAAAGAGTGCCCCGGGTTTTGCTGAATAGATAGCAAAAGGTAGCCAGCGCTAGCCCGATTGCTCCCCAGACCCAGATCGGATAAATGGTGATCGCCGCAAGCTTAATCGGAAGGCGGACGTAAAGAACGATGGTGAAGAAGTGCAGGCTCAGTGAGAGCAAAAGAAGAACCGGAGGGATGCTTTGCAAAAACCCGCGAATTCTCATGACTTTCAGAAATTCAGGAGATCAGACGCCCTTTAAAAACCTTTAGAGCTTCGACGATAAGGGGGTCGTTATGAAATTCGTCCGCTTCGAGGGTGTTATCTGCCTCTGCCTTCGCTTGATCAATTGGCTTTTGTTTGGGGTTTTCGGAGTCCGGATTCAGTTTGACAGGCTCAGGTTCGACCGCGTCGTCGGGGGCGTCTGCAATGAGACGATCGATAGGGTCGAGTTTACTGTCTTCAGTTAGCGTTTTTTTTTCCGAGGCCGGAGTAGGTTCTGGCTTGGCTGGAGGGGAGGCAGAGTTGTCCGAAAATGAAGCTGTAATTTCACCAGGATCAGCTTTCCCAATCGCCGAAATCACGTCGGTGAGGCGGATCTCTTTGAGGTTTTGGACTGCTTTAAGCGATGCAATCTCGAGGTGGAGTCGCTTGTTTGAGGCCCACTTCATTCGGCTTTCTGCCTCGGAGAAAGTATCGATAACGGCAAGAAGGCGCTCAGGCTTTAGGGTTTCGGCCGCAGCGGAGAGGTCACTCCAGAGAGCCTCTGGGAAGCCTTCGCGTCCGGCATCAGGATCAAGTTTAGCTACGACAAGGGCGCGGATCGCTCCGACGACTTCGGCGAGGAGTTGACCAAGGTCTTTTCCTTTTTCAAATTGTTCGTAAATAACGGCAAGAATGCGGGCAGGTTCCTTTTGTAAGATACCGAGGAGAAGGGCTGCGACGGTTTCGCGCGAGGTGAATCCAAAAATATCGAGAACGTTGGTCTCGGTGATTTCGTTGCCACAAAAAGCGACAAGTTGGTCGAGCATAGACTGTGCGTCACGCATGCCGCCGTCCGCTCCTTTGGCGATGGCCCAGGCGGCGGCGTCATCAAGTTTGACTCCTTCCTCGGTGGCGATGTGCTGGAGGTGGCCGGCGATGATGTCAGTCGGAATTGGACGGAGGTCAAAGCGTTGGCACCGCGAGATGATCGTGGGGAGAATCTTGTTTGGCTCGGTGGTTGCGAAGATGAACTTTACGTGGGCTGGTGGTTCTTCAAGCGTTTTGAGGAGGGCATTGAAAGCGCCGGTGGTGAGCATGTGAACTTCATCGATGTAAATGATGCGAAACCGACTTGAGGCGGGTGCAAAACCAACTGTTTCGAGGAGCGAGCGGACTTCATCGACCTTGTTATTGGAAGCTCCGTCGATTTCAAGGACGTCGAGCGAGCGTCCTTCGGCAATCTCAATGCAAATCGGATCATCGGGATCAAAATCGATCGAAGGTCCATTTGGGCAGTTCAGAGCCTTCGAGAAAATCCGAGAAGTCGAGGTCTTTCCCGTGCCACGCGGGCCGACGAAAAGATAAGCGTGTGCAAGGCGATCTTTTTCGATGGCGTTACGAAGGGTTCGGACCACGTGATCCTGTCCAAGAACATCTGCAAAAGTGCGGGGGCGGTATTTTCTGGCAAAAACCTGGTAACTCACGAGGTGATTGTAGTGAGGAATGAAGGTTTGTCAGTGCTGACTTTGGGAAATACTTTGAGGGCTACGATGAGTTTTGAAAAAGAGAGGAGTTATCAACGGTGCCGGGATAGAATTGGGACTCTTTGTGACGGGGATGACGATGAAATCGCAAAAATGGCATCAGTGGTGGGTGTTTTGCACAATGAGATGAAAGATTTCTTCTGGACGGGATTCTATCGAGTGGTCGGAGGAAGGCTCGTGATCGGTCCTTATCAGGGAACGGTAGGGTGCTTGCGGATTGAGATCGGTAAGGGTGTTTGCGGCACGGCTGCAGCAATGGGAGAAACCCAAGTGGTTGCAGATGTGCATGATTTTCCGGGTCATATCGCCTGCGACGAGCGCTCCCAGAGCGAAATTGTGGTGCCGGTTAGGGATGAAAGCGGGGAGTTGATCGCCGTTTTGGATGTCGATTCGGCAAAAATGGGGGCTTTTGACGAATTAGATCAGAAGGGTCTTGAGGAGATCCTGACCCTGGTTTTTGGGGGGCGATGACTCCTTAGGTTTTCGTGATTATCTTTCAATGGTGATTTTCCTGAAAGTGAGTAAAGACATTCGCTCAATTATGGTTTACTTCTTTTCTTAAGGATGGCCCGCGAAAAGAAAGACAGTTCTGCGAAGAAGAAAAAAGGAGACGGTAAGGAAGTCGATCTCACCAAGGGATATGCCAAGACGCGGAAGAGTCTGATTGCAAGATTGGAGAATTGGGAGGATCAGCGGACGTGGGATGAATTCTACCAAACATACTGGAAGTTAATCTATTCCGTGGGGATCAAAGCTGGGCTACGGCACGATGAGGCTTTCGATACAGTGCAGGAGACTATCCTTTCGATTGCGAAGCAAAGTAAGAAAAACCTCTATGACCCAAAGCAAGGGTCTTTCAAGACGTGGCTGATGAATATGACCCGCTGGCGGATCAATGATCAGTTTCGTAAGCGTAAGAAAGACACCGCCATGCCGGGGGGCGGCTGGGAAGATGACCGAAAGACCGCTATTATTGATCGATTTGAGGATCCCAAAGGGGATCTTTTAGAGCGGATGTGGGACGTCGAGTGGAAGAAGAACGTTGCCGATATGGCCTTGACACGAGTGAAGGCTCAAGTCTCGCCGAAGCAGTATCAAATTTTCGATTATTACGTGGTGAAACAGTGGGACGCCAAGAAGGTGCAGGATTATCTTGGGGTCAGCATGGCCCAGGTCTATCTCGCCAAGCATCGCGTGGGTTCTGTTTTGAAGAAGGAGTTGGCGAAGCTCGAGAAGGATGCAAAAAAAGATTAGGCCAGACCCGTTGATCCCCGATCATGATGTCCTCCGTAAAATCGGGGGCGGGGCCTATGGTGAAGTCTGGTTGGCGCGTGGTGTGACCGG
>JAQWSX010000023.1 GCA_029242935.1 Akkermansiaceae bacterium | reverse complement strand
GCCTCCGCACCATTGATGAAGAAACGAAAAGTGGGATCCACTCCCTCTGCAACTGTACTTTGATCGAAGGTCAAAATGACATGATCAAAAGATTCTCCCGTATTTATGACACCTGAATTAGTCGTCGCTCCTCCCGAAAATGTCGTAATAAATCCAGCCCCGTTGACGACCAAATTGCTTCGCCCAGGCCCGAGGTTACCGTCTTGATTAGCAATCACCACACCCTCTGGAGCTCCAGTTGTTCTTTTAATAATCGCCTCGATCGTAAAATCCCCAATCGATGTGTCCAAATTCAACGGTGAAACCAAATATCCATCACCATTAAAAGTCACTGCCGAGCCAACCGCTCCATCCGAACCAAGGACCGTAGTCCCAGCCGGAAAACTATTGTCAATATCCAAACCGTTACCGCTAGAATCGATCAAGGTCGTCGCTCCTGGCGCTTCCTCAAAGCGATAATAAGCCAACGGATTTGAAGCAAGAACAGTGGCCGGATAATCAGCCAGAGCCGTGGGACCAATTAATAGAGCGCTCAGAGTTGCAAGTTTTATGGGTGTGTTTTGCATTTTTCTTTTTGTGTTTTAAGGATTACGGGTGAGCCGGATTCGGAGGAATTTCTGAGACCCCAGCGAAAGAGAAATTGGGCTACTATAAGTGACTGTCTCACGACCATTTAAGTGTGTTTCAGAATCCGTGAGTGTCGCCAAAGTCGACCAATCCAGCAGATCAGGGGAGACCTGCACAGTCAGATTCAGATCGGGAGTTTTTATCAGCCTGTCAAATTGAAGTGAAATAACTCCGTCTTTTATCACGACATCAGCGAATGATCCAGACAAGAGAATCTTTGGATCTATTCCCAAAGCGTAGTGCATGAGATTGCTAAACCCATCCCCATTGGCATCCGCCATGGGACCGCTGACGAACGGATCTTCAAGCTCACCCTCTGTAAAAAACGACTGAATCCAAGACTCATAATCGTTGCTGTATGGAACAGGATTATCAACCCCTGGCGACCCTCCCACTTCGCTACTAGTTGCCCAGCTCAAGCGATCGTCCCAAGTAGACCAATCGGCCGCGTAATCTCGAAGAGCCAAACTATACCCGGAACTCCCCACCGCCGTGAACCACTCCCCCACAAAGTCGAACGAGAGAACATTTTCTCCAGCGGCATCACGCAAGGTGAGCTGCTCACCTCCATTGTTCAGAGCCCCCGAAAAAATTCCCACAATCTTAAGTCCAGGAAAATGAGAGGGGTTAGAAACTACCAGTCCAAATTCCCCCGGAGCAAGTGAGCCCGTGAGCTCCGCTTCCACTCCGTCCGTAAAACGAATCCCGGACAAATCCAGTGGATCAGGACCAATATTGGTCAACTCAATGAATTCAAACTCCTTTCCTTCCAGAGGAGCAAAATGGATTTCAGTGATCCGGAGATACTTTTGAGGATCGCTTTCTTCCGAGGGCGTGAGTCGTTGATCAACAACAACCCCTTTAGAATTAATCAGCTTAATGATTTCTCCACGCGCCGAAACCTGACCCGAGTAGTCTCCCTCCACATTCAGCCCCTCCCCTCCTGTCGGGCTGGCCGCACGACTTCGAAACATCGAAACATCCGGACTTAAATAGACACTGCCATTGGCCTCAAGAATAGTCCCAGATAGAAACTCAAACTCAACGCCACCAGTTACGTTCCAGCCACTTAAATCGATCGCCTCATCGGCGGCATTTTTAATTTCAATATATTCTTCACCCTGATTAAGGGAACTAGGATTCGCTTCGATTACACCAAACGACACCGAGGTCACGACGCCCGTCGGCCCCGGCAATAATGCCGAACTCGTCTGAGCCGTTGGATAGCTGGCCGAATTAGTCGCCAGGTGAGTCACCGAGAGATGAGTTCTTCGGGGTATCAAGTATTCGTCCTCGAGAACGGCGAGAGCTTGGGTCAGCGATTGCGACTGACCGAACTGTCCCCACTTGGCTCGGTCGAGCACGGCATCGTTTTTGAGCATGATCCCCATTGCCTCGAGCCGATCATCCACCACCTTATCCATCAGAATTTCATCCACGAGAGTCTGCAACCGTCGCCTGAACATATTTTTCACCCGGTCATTCTCGAGTAATTTATCGATCAAGCGATTCCAGCTGCGATTGCCCTGCAACTCGCGGACTCCCACGAACGGATGGCTCGGAGAAATCGGGCTGTTTGCATTTCTGCCGCCCAACACATAATCCGCCGTCGCCCAAATTCCATCGTGGGAGATGTTGTCATTTGTCATGTAGTGACTCCCCCACGTCAGGTCGGTATCCCACGGCAACTGCGTCCATTCGCCACTCCCTTCGGTATCTCGATAGAGATAGTAGTTCTTCGACATATTGTCGTTATTTTGGGTCAAGACAGTTGCGGCGAGATAGTTGAGCTGACGAGGTAGATCGATATTGTCGAAGATAAAGTTCTCAAGCCTCGCTCCGCTCGAATTCATCCCGCTCACGAAAGCCGAGAGATCAGCATTGGATTCAAAACGGCGATTTTTCTTTTCAACTCCCGAAGTCCCGCTCGTGCCAGGATTGAACATTTTGTAAAGTGCGCCATCGTCATCCAATCGCCTCTCCCGACGTAGCAATCGCTTATCCACTTGCTCGGTGTAGGCGGCGACACTGAAGAACTGGCCATTCTGTTCAACCCGCATTAAAAAGCACTCGGAACCCGGGGATCCGGCAAGATCATAAACCTCATAACTAAGCGGTTGCCTCACATAAGTTTTGTCGGTCCAAGTCGTGTTGAGATTAAACTCCTCGGCCCTTACCCCACCCAATTTCTCGACCGTTCCAAAATGATGTCCGGTATTGAAATCAAACTTGTAACTCTTTTTCGAAAGCCCCGCCGAAGAACCTCCCCGGATACGGCAATAGACATTATCGTAAAATTCCCCCAAATGCATCACCGCGACTCTCGTGCCAGTCCGATTATTAGCGGCCTTTGGATTTTCAATAAACCACTCCAAGACCGGCAGATCAGAATTAAGAGTCGGATCAAGAACTACCGTGCCATAATACTCGGGCGAATTGAGCGGATCGAAAAAAAGAGGGTTCTCCGAAGCAAGCCCATTGACGTCACGAGACTCCACACGCCAACGAATCATCTCGCCAGCCTGTGACCCCGCTAACGGGAGATCAGTCGAATACACACCGTCTCCCGCAAATTCATCCGGAGCTACTCCGTCATCCAGCATTTCAAGTGAGCTTTCCTCGAGGAAACCACGACGATAAAGAAGATCCACCCGCGCCACCGCATTGCCGCTTGCCGCAACCTCAGCAGTGATCGTCAGAGCACTCTGCGAGGAAAGATCCGGCCGCTCTGGATTCTTGGTGACCTTACGAATCACTGGACCAAGATCAGTCTTCCCTCCCCCGTTCTTAATTCCGGGAGTCGGCGTTGGCATATAAATCAATTCGGTCGCGCCATCCCCCCTAACCTGTGCCGTGAGTTCACAGTCCAAGAGAAAATCGGAACTCGAAGGACTGCTATTTAAACCATGCACCGCGAGAATATTTTCCCCGGCCAACAGATTGACCTGACTCAGATCAATCGTGAAGAGCTCCAAGGCAATCGCCTCGGTATCACTGTGATTACCTCGCGCCCGGGCTTCATAATCCCAAACCCCATCACTGGGCTCAAAGGACGAAGCTAGAAGCGGGCTCCCATTGATATAAATTGCAAAGCCGTCATCATAGCGGGCTCCAAATTGCAAGGAAGTGACCGCTGTCGGATCTTCAACCGTGAACGGAACCCGGAGGTAAACAGATGTATTCTGTCGATAAAAGTCCTCTTGAATGTCGCCGCCATTACCAATGAAGTTATCGTAGGGGTCGGTGCCCGTCGTGGTCGCATAACCCAATCCCATTTGTGCGATATCCCACCCGCTGTCATCAAATCCCAATTCATGAAACGGTGAAGCTCCGCCCACATCAAAATTGGCATTCTCTGGAACCCAATAGCTCAACGGGGCATCAGCCCCGACCAAGATCACCGAATTTGCATCAACTGAGCCAATCCCAAACGAAACACCAGGATATTGTGTCGGATATGATGGTGCATACTTCGACTCCACCGAAATGCCATCGGGCCTAACCAAGGCCAAGTATTCTCCCGAAGCGCTGAGTTTAAAATCCGTGTGCAACTCCTGATCGAAAATCGTCCGATCTTTTCCCGAAGCAAAGACCACCAGCTTTTCTCCGGGTGTGAGGACCACCTTCGGGAACACCCATCGTTGCAAATTGTCGGCATCGTCGGTAAGCGCCCAACCGGTCAAATCAACAGTCTCACCCGATAGATTCCAAAGCTCAATCCAATCGGAATTTTCCCCGTCCTCATCAGTTAAACCTGAGACATTGGAAGCGAGAAACTCGCTGATGACAACTTCCTGAGCGCCCAATAGAAGAAAGCAAAGACTACAGACCAGAAATTTGGGGAGAAAGACTCGTGGGATCATGAATAAAAGAAAAAGGCAGCCCCCCAAAAAGAAAGACCGCCTATGAAAAATCAACGAGTTAAGCCAATCTCGCCAAATTACTTCCGGCGACGCCCGAGCAAGGCGAGAGCTCCAATCGTCGCAAAAAGAGACGAACTTAGCTCCGGGACAACAGCATTAGCCGTCGCAGTCGTTCCACTGAAACTTAGAATGGAAGGGTCCTGTGCGAAAGTCACCCCGTTCACAACAATGTCAGCACCTTGCTCAGTGAATTCCGCGACGGAAGCTAGAGTGAGCTGTGCACCGGGAGATAAATTAATCGTTGTCTTTTCGGTCTGGCTGTTGATTGGGTCTCCACCGCCACGGAATCTGAGACTACTTGTCGAGTCGACATTGATCTGAATCCCGATTGCCGCAAATTGAGCGTTCATACTCGACCCGCTGAGGATATTTAAAGTCGATGCCACATCGCCGGCATCATTCACACCAGTAAAACCGTTGTTATTAGAAAAAGTGAATGAAGTGCCGCTAAACGTCACCGCCAAGCCATCTCCAATTTCAAGATTGGTAAAGGATCCACTTGGATCGTTGATGGTGGCACCTGTGATCGTAACCGCATCATCGGTCGGAGAGGCCATTGCCGCAGATCCAGACTCAGAAAAATCCCAATTAGCAGCATTATAAAAATCATCAGAGGCTCCGCCACCACTCCAAACGATCGCTGCCGGCGCGCTAAGACACGTAGCAATCATCACAGCGCTTTTTATCACCATTCTCTTTTTCATAATTTCTCAGGAATCCCTGTTAAAGTCTCATAGTGACAGCAGACTGCAAAGCAAAAAACACGACTTTATCATTAGGCTTATTCCCAATAAAAAAGCCGGACGGTCTCCCGTCCGGCTTTTGAATGACTTGCGAGAGGCAAACCGGCATTGACTTACATCATGCCGCCCATGCCACCGTGGTCGTGTCCGTGACCCGCATCAGCAGGCTCGGGCTCGGGAATATCGGTGATGAGAGCCTCAGTGGTGAGCATCAACCCAGAGATCGAAGCCGCATTCTGTAGAGCAGAACGAGTCACTTTGGTCGGATCAACGACACCCGCCTCAATGAGATCGACATACTCGCCAGTAGCAACGTTGTATCCTTCATTGCCGGAAGCATTTTTTACCTTCTCGACAATGAGTGCACCCTCGAGGCCTGCATTAATAGCAAGCTGGCGAAGTGGAGCTTCGATCGCGGAAACGATGATGTCGGCGCCAGTGGCTTCATCTCCGGAAAGACCAAGGTCGCCAATCTGAGCGGTTGCACGGATCAACGCGGTTCCACCTCCAGGAACGATACCCTCTTCCACCGCTGCGCGGGTGGCATGAAGGGCGTCTTCCACGCGGGCTTTCTTCTCTTTCATCTCGGACTCGGTAGCAGCACCAACATTGATGACTGCAACACCGCTGGATAGCTTGGCAAGACGCTCTTGGAGCTTCTCACGATCGTAATCCGAAGTGGTATCAGCAATCTGCTTACGGATTTGACCAACGCGACCAGTGATTTTCTTTTTAGCGCCGCCACCTTCAACAATGACGGTTTCTTCCTTACCGATGGTGACACGTTTGGCTTCACCAAGATCTTCGAGCTCAATATTCTCAAGCTTGATACCAAGATCTTCGGTAATGCAGCGACCTCCGGTGAGGATCGCAATATCGTCGAGCATGGCCTTACGACGATCTCCGAATCCGGGAGCCTTGACCGCTGCAATATTGAGTGTGCC
>JAQWSX010000020.1 GCA_029242935.1 Akkermansiaceae bacterium | reverse complement strand
TCCCTGGCACGCCGCTTTTCTATGCGATCACGCGCCCATCGGCAACTGGAGCAGTTCCTTTGGTAGTAACGACTTACGAAGGTCGTCCGACCAAACGTGAGCCCAACCATGATCACCCGGATGCTTCAGGGACTTGCGCCCAGACTCAGGACTCGGTTCTTGATCTCTACTCTCCCTCACGTTCCCGTAAGATCCTGAAAGACGGAAAAGAGGCTACGAAGAGTGAGCTTAAGTCTTCACTTCAATCTCTTGAACTTGCCAAGACCGCCTTGGTTTTTGGCAATGATGATTCGCCCACCCGTAATCGACTTGCCAAAGTTTTGGCTAGCAAGGGAGTGACCCTTATTACTTACGAGGCGACCTCGGGCGAGCCTCTTGCTGCCGGAGTTTCACAGGTTGTTGATTTCGAGAAGGCGACTCGTATTCTTTCTCTTGATTGTGACTTTCTTGGGACCGATCTTACTGGAAATTCCAAGGCTTTTTCCAAAAAGCGGCAGGGTGGAAACGAAAATTACGACCAAGAACGCGATGTAGACGCTGACAAGATGAACCGCCTCTATCAGGTGGAGACTCAGTTCAGCCTGACTGGAGGGATGGCAGACCATCGTCTCCGCGTCGCTCCAAGCCGTGTTGAAGCCGTGGCTGGTGCAATTGCTTCCGCGCTTGGAGTTGGAAGCTACAACCCTGGCGATAAGGATAAGGAGGCTCTTTTTCCCGGCGCGGAAAACGCAATTGCTGAATTTGATAGTTGGGTCAAGGAATGTGCGGCGGACCTAAAAAATGCTGGAGCTAGTGCTCTGGTTCTTGCCGGATCGCGCCAAAGCAAGGCCGTGAAACAAATTGCTGCTGCTTTAAATGCTAAGCTAGGTTCAACCGCAATTCGTGCGGTTCAGACTGAGCTAGGGCAATACGGATCACTTGCCGATCTCACAGGTGCGCTTGACAGTGGCGCGATCGAGAATGTCATTTTCCTCACTCCTTCCAATCCTGTGTTCGACGCCGACGGCTTTGCCGAGGTTCTTGGCAAAGCGAAGGCTTCGGTCCATTGGGGCCTCCGCACTGATGCGACAGCATGGGCTTGTGATTGGCACGTCCCTGCTGCTCACTACCTTGAGAGTTGGGGGGATGCCCGATCCCAGACCGGTGTGATTTCTCTCATTCAGCCCATGATCCTGCCACTTTATGGCGGGCTTTCCGAGCTGGACCTTTTACATCTTCTTGGTGGGGGAGATCTTCCACAGGGCGAGTTCTTTCCTGCGATGGGCGAGGTCAAGGCGACTTTGGCTGAGATGACCGGAAAGGCAGATGACGATTCTTGGCGGAATGCTCTCACAAACGGCTTCGTTGAAGGCACTTCATACAAAGCTGGCGAACTCAATGCGGTTCTTCCCGAGATCAAGCTCGCTCCGGAACCCTCTCCGAATGCCTTGGAAGTTGTTTTCGCCACCGATGCTTCGATTCTTGACGGCCGCTTCATTGATAACGCCTGGCTTCAGGAGTCTCCAGATCCCGTCACCAAGTTGACGTGGGATAATGCCGCGCAGATTTCGCCCGTGACCGCGAAAGAGCTCGGTGTTTATGAGCGAGTCATTGCTCTCGAGCCGAAAACCTCACTGATGCGCATCGGTACGGAGGTGAAGGTTTCAAAACGCTACGAAACTGGGGAAGGCGAGGGGAATCACTCGCCCATGATCGATCTTACTGTCAACGGCCGCGAAATTCGCGTGCCGGTTCTCATTGCCTACGGTCATGCCGATAATGCGATTACTCTCCCAGTTGGCTATGGTCAGGCTGCTGATGATGGTCGAGGGGGCGCGGTTAAGTCTGATAAATCTAAGCCGGTTGTTGGATACGTAGGGATCAACACTGGTTTTAATGCCTATGAACTTCGGACCACCGAAACTCCTTACTTTGCTTCTGGCGGTGTCGTAAAGACCACGGAAGAAAAGTATCCGGTTGCGCTCACTCAGGAGCACAACTCGATGTATGGTCGTGCGCTTGCACGTGAGGTTTCGACCAACAAACTGGAAGGCAAAGGAGATTTTGCGAATCAGATGAAGAGCGTCAAGAAGCAGGGAATGGATTCCCATGCTCCTGACAATATTTCACTTTACAAGCCGGAAGGCAGCGAGACCTGGTCAAAGACCGAGCTTGCAAAGAAAACTCACCTTGCTGATAAAATTCACCAGTGGGGAATGGCTATCGATCTCAATACTTGCACCGGCTGTAATGCTTGTCTGGTTGCTTGTCAGGCCGAGAACAACATTCCGATCGTCGGGAAGAGTCAGGTTGCGATGGGACGTGAAATGCACTGGATCCGTATGGATCGCTACTTCGCTTCACAAGAACATCCGGTCGAGCATGGCCACGTCAATCATTCTAAGGAGAATCCGGAGTGGGTCACCCAGAATCCCGAGTCAATTCCCCAGCCTGTTGCTTGCGTTCAGTGCGAGATGGCTCCTTGTGAGACCGTTTGCCCGGTTAATGCCACCGTTCATACCGAAGAAGGTTTAAATTCAATGGCTTACAACCGTTGCATTGGAACCCGCTACTGCGCCAATAACTGCCCCTACAAGGCTCGTCGCTTCAATTTCTTCGACTACAATAAGCGTAATCCACTCATCAAGGGCAACCTTTACAAGGGCCCATTCGGTGAGAAGCAGGTTGGTGAGGCTCCATCGAAGCAGCGCAACCCGAATGTCACCGTTCGCATGCGTGGCGTCATGGAGAAGTGCACCTACTGCGTGCAGCGTCTCGAGTCAGCCAAGATTAAGCAGAAACAGCAACAGAAGGTTAAAAAATACGCGGTTGGCAAGAAGTCACACGAAGTTGCGGTTGATCGTATCAGGGATCTTCGTGTTAAGCCCGACAGCGTCAAGACGGCCTGTCAGGACGCCTGTCCGACCGACGCGATTTCCTTTGGAAATCTTCTCGATAACACCTCCAAGGTCGTTCGCGCCAAGGGTAACGTTCTTGACTCAGTTAAGATTATCCAAGGGCCTGACGTCTACAAGGAAGTCCAAGGCAGTGACCGTAACTACGACTTGCTCCAATACGTCAACACCCGTCCGCGCACGAGCTACCTCGCCCGTGTTAAGAATCCGAACGAGAAAATGCCCGACGCGAAATTCCTCGGTCAGGCAACAATCAACATTCACTAATCTAAGAATCCTTTCTAGCGACTGAAACCCATGTCCGAAGCGACCACACAGTCTGAGAACAACACGAACGGGATCAAAATTCCCGTCCTCGAACGTGAGGAGTTGATTCTTAATAAACGTTCCTATCACTGGATCACCAAGCGGATCTGCAGTGTTGTCGAAGACCGGCAGCCGTTTCTTTGGTGGATCCTTTTTATTCCATCGGCCATTATTGCTCTCGTCGGAGTTGTCGGTGGCCTGACTTACCTAGTTTCCACCGGAGTAGGAGTCTGGGGTAATACTAACCGCGTCATGTGGGGATGGCCTATCGTGAACTTCGTTTTCTGGATTGGTATCGGGCACGCCGGAACACTGATTTCTGCGATTCTTTTCCTAACTCGTCAAAACTGGCGGACCTCGATCAACCGGGCGGCCGAGGCCATGACGATTTTTGCGGTGATGTGCGCGGGCATCTTCCCGGCCTTTCACGTTGGACGTGTTTGGATGGCGTGGTTCCTTGCGCCAATTCCTAACTCAAATGCGATTTGGCAGAACTTCAAGTCGCCGCTCCTCTGGGATGTTTTCGCGGTCTCGACTTACTTTACGATTTCTCTGATTTTCTGGTTCCTTGGAATGGTTCCGGACCTCGCGACGATTCGCGATCGTTGTAAGCCTGGGATCCGGAAGTTCATGTATGGGATTTTCTCTTTGGGATGGCGTGGAGGTAACCGCCAATGGAGCCACTATGAGATGGCCTACTTACTTCTAGCGGCGCTTTCGACCCCGCTCGTTCTCTCGGTGCACTCGGTTGTTTCGTTTGACTTTGCGACTTCGGTGGTTCCTGGATGGCACACCACCATCTTCCCACCCTACTTTGTGGCAGGTGCGATCTTCGGTGGATTTGCGATGGTGCTAACCATCATGGTTCCTGCGCGGGCCCTCTACGGTCTGCATGACATGATCACGATGAAGCATATCGATAACATGGCCAAGATCATCCTCTTGACCGGGACAATCGTGGGTTATGCCTACTTGATGGAGCTCTTTATCGCCTTCTACTCGGGCGCTAAGTATGAGGGGGCCGCTTTCCTCTTCCGAATCGATGGGCCTTATTGGTGGGCCTATTATTGTATGATGGGGTTAAACGTTCTTTCTCCTCAGATCTTCTGGTTTAAGAAGTGCCGCGAAAATCTCTGGGTCGTGATGGCTGTTGCGATGTGCGTGAATATCGGAATGTGGTTCGAGCGTTTTGTCATCATTGTCACCACACTGGCACGGATGTGGCTGCCAGGTGACTGGAAAACTTATAGCCCGAGCGGCGTTGATATTATCACCTTTGTCGGAACGATCGGAATGTTCCTCGCTCTCTTCCTTCTCTTCCTCCGTTTTCTTCCCTGTATCAACATTGCTGAAGTGAAATGGACCCTCAAGGAGAGCGACGCTCACGATGAGGATAAGAAGGCCCACCCTGACGATGGCATAGAGATCATCCCAGCTTACCAATACGAATTACACGAGAATCCCGAAGGAGCCGCCAAAGAGGCTGGGATTGAAATTGAAACCTCAACTGCCGAGAGCTAAATGAGCACGAAAGTCCGCAGAGTTTACGGCTACCTCGCCGAGTTCAAAAATGCCTCGCAGCTTTATAAGGCTGCCGAAAAGGTCCGGGATGCTGGATTCAAAAAGTGGGATTGTTACACGCCGTATCCGGTCCACGGGTTGGACGACGCAATGGGTGTGAAGCGCTCTGTCCTTCCTTACTTTGTGTTTTTCGGAGGCCTGACCGGTTTCCTCACCGCGATCGCCTTGGCTTACACCACTCAGGTTGGTCTCTACCCAACAGTAGTGCAGGGTAAGCCCGCTAATATCTTCACCACGGCGGCCTTCTTCCCGGTGATGTTCGAACTCACCATTCTTTTCTCAGGTTTCACGGTTCTCTTCGGGCTTCTCGCGCTGATCGGGCTGCCACGCTGGAACCATCCGATCTTCGCGAGTAAGCAATTTAAACGTGTGACCGATGATAAGTTCTTTATCGCGATCGAAGCCCGTGACGCTAAGTTTTCCGCTGAGAGCACTAAGTCCCTCCTCGCTGAAATTGGTGGGGATAATATCGAGCTCGTGGAAGACGATTCCGAGTAAACCATGAAATACTTTTTTCTCTCTCTCATTGCCCTGTCGATCCTCGTGGTCGGGGTGTTTCGATTCCGTGGCGACAAATTCTCACAGGCGCCCATTCAGGTTTTTCCTGATATGGACGATCAGGATAAGGTCAAGGCCCAGACTGCTGATTCCTTTTTTGCCAATGGCATGGGATCGCGTAAACCGGTCACGGGAACCATCCCTCGCAATGCCGAAGCAGGAGTGATGCCCGTCGAGTTTGGAGCTGGTCGCGCCGGATATTACTTCGATGGGAAAAAGGAGGCGACCTTCGGGAACGGTCTTCCTAACGATCTTGGAATCGAGAGTGAGGCCGATATGACCGGGCTTTTGGGACGTGGAGAGGACATGTTCAATGTCCACTGCGCCATCTGTCACGGTAAATCGGGTAACGGAAAGGGCGTTGTTTCCCACCATCTTGGGAAAGTTGGTGTCGGAGTTCCCAGTCTCCATAACTTTCCTCAGGAGACCTCACCCGACGGCTATATTTACGAGGTCATTTCAAACGGCAAGGGCCTTATGGGAGGCTACAAACACAACCTGCCCGTTCGCGACCGATGGGCCATCGTTTCCTATCTTCGCGCGCTTCAGGCTTCCGCTAAATAACACTTTCATCTGACTCAATACGCCATGGCACATCAAGTGACATCAAAAGACATTCCGATCAACGGGGAGCACCTGGAGAAGGGCAAAATTGCGACCCTCCAGATGATTTGCGGCGGCATCGGTGGAATTGGTCTGCTCGCAAGTCTGATTTATCTACGCACCGGAAGTGGTGAAATCCATGGAAGCTATGCATTTTCGTGGCTCTTCGCAGTATTCTTCATTACGACAATCGTGCTTGGTGGTTGTTTTTGGACCTTCCTTCATAACCTCTCGAATTCGGGGTGGGGGACATCTGTCCGCCGACTCATGGAGAATCTTGGATTTGTTTTTCCCTTCCTCATTGTCTTCTACATCCCTTTTCTTTTTCCAGATGTGCAACAGTATCTTTGGGAATGGATGACGGCCTTTAAGAAAGCAACCGATGCCCACCCTGATATGGGATCGAGCGAAGCCCTGATGCACAGCTCAAATGCTCATGATCATCTTTTGGCGGCCAAGACCTTCTATCTGAATCCCGGTTTTTGGCTTCTCCGCTTTGCCTTCTACTTTATCGGGCTTGGGTTCTTCATGTGGCTTGTTCGGAAATTTTCCATCGCCCAGGACACCGATGATAAGCCTGGCACCAAGAATCTCTTCGCAGCCCGCAAGCACTCCTCCTGGAGTATGATCATCTTCGGGGTGACCTTGACTTTTCTTGCGCTCGATTTTGTGATGGCTCTCGATTATTCATGGTTCTCGACTATGTTTGGAGTTTATGTCTTTGCGGGATCGGCTTTGAACTCAATGGCTGTCCTTATCCTGACAGGGATTTTTCTGCAGAAGATGGGCTACCTTAAGAACGTAGTCACGCAGGAGCACTATCACATCATGGGCAAACTCTGCTTCGCCTTCACAGTGTTCTGGGCTTACGTTTCCTTTTCTCAGTTCTTCCTGATTTGGTACGCCAACATCACGGAGGAGACTCGTTATTTCCTTCTGCGAAATACTGAGAACTGGAACTTACTGAGTTTGACTCTCGTGTTCATGCACTTCGGGCTTCCTTTCTTGGCGCTTCTCCGTTCGGACGTAAAGAAGAGCTCAAAGTTTATGACGATCTTCTGTTTCTACATCCTCTTTATGCATGTCTTGGATGTTTATCATATGATCATTCCTGAGCGTGGACCATCGGTCGGTCTTGTTATTGATGATCATCCTCAACTTTGGATCTCAGGTTCATGGCTGGGTGATATTCTTGCTCTTGTTATCGCTGTTTGTGCTTTTCTGTTCATTTATCTTCGGAATCTGACGTCCGCAGCTCTCTACCCTCACCGCGACCCTCGTATTCTCGAGTCTGCAAATCTTCACAACTAAAGGTCATGGATCATACCCGCGACAATCCTCTCAAACGCTTCAGCGCCTTCTGGATCGCCATCTTGTTGGCGACTTCCTTCGGAATCGCCCTTATCATCACTCAGCCTTTTGCTCCGGACAAGACCGACAAGGCTTATGAGATGGTGGGTGAAGGCCGGCTCGAGATTAAAGAGGAGATTGACCGTGCCCAGAATGACGCTCTCAACGAAGCAGCTCTCGCTGATGCCCTTCAGGCACAGGCAAAGTCCTTTGATAAGAATACGGAAAGCAAAGGGAGTATGCCGATTCCGAGTGCCGCACCTGCTTCTGCCGAAAAACCCGCTGAATAACAATTTTTCAAGGCTCCAACCCGCACACTTTCATGGCTGAGACCAATTCTACCCCAGATTCCGAGGACGTCGTTTTACGCTCGTCGATTGATCGATCGCTTCGTCATCCTGTGATGTTTCTCTTCGCGAGTGGCGCCCTCTGGCTCGTGCTCTCCATCGTTCTTGGGCTGGTGGCTTCCGCCAAGAAGCATAACCCCGAATTCCTGACCTGCTTTTCATGGCTGGACGCGGGGAAGGTGGACGCCGCTCACATGAGTGCGATGATTTATGGATGGGGGTCGCAGGCTGCTTTTGGAATCATCATCTGGTTGATGGCGAGACTTTCCCGTAAAGAGTGCACTGCCTCTGGGGTCATTCTCTGGGCAGCCCATGTCTGGAATGCGGTAGTCCTATATGGAGTTATTCGGATCATGATGGGTGAGGGTTCGGGTGTAACATATATGGAATTTCCAAGCGAAGTTTGGCCACTTTTGTTGGTTTGCTATACCATCATCACAATTTGGTCCCTGATTCAGTTTCAGGTCCGTGACGCCGGTCATGTTTATGTGAGTCAGTGGTATCTCCTCGCTGGTCTTCTATGGTTTCCTTGGATTGCAGTGACCGCCTGGGTTTTTGTTTTTCTTATGGACGGCCATCCGCTGATGATTGCCGGCGTAGCAGCTTGGTTCAAAGGGACCTTGTTCACCCTCTTCTTCCTCCCAGTCGCTCTTGGCAGTGCATACTATCTGGCTCCCAAAGTGACGGGGCGTCCAGTTTACAGTTACAATATTGCTCTCTTCGGATTCTGGTCTCTTGCAGTCTTCGGACCATGGGCTGGGATGCAAAAACTTGTCGGTGCTCCGATTCCTCAGTTCCTTCCATACGCAGGAGCGGCTTCGATGATTTTGATTCTCATTCCGGCGATCGCAGTAGGTTACAATATTATTAAAACTGTGATTGGGAATAGCGAGCTTGTAGCGGAAAGTCCGTCTCTTCGGTTCACTGCTGCTGGAATCGTCCTGTTTGTCGTTTTCGGCGCCCTATCTGTCTTTCTTCACACTGTTCCAGCCTTGAAGCTGACCCAGTTCAGCTACACCGGCTATGGATTCGATGTTCTTGGACTTTACGGGGTGTTCTCACTTTGCGCTTTTGGAGCGATCTACTTCATCGTTCCACGTATCACCCGTCGTGAGTGGCTTTCTCGCCGCTTCATCAAGTGGCACTTTTTCTGTTCTCTTTACGGTATTTCTTCCGTTGTTATTTGTGCTGTTGCGGGTGGGCTGTCTCAGGGTCAGGGAATCGAGGACCTCAGTCAGCCCTTCGGAACCATGGCCGAGCGGGCCAGCCAGATCGGTTGGGGAGTCACGCTAGCCTGGGCCTTTCTTCTTTTCGCTAACCTCTTTTTCTGCCTGCACTTGCTCCTGATGTGGGCTCGTCTTGGTCGCCGATCTTCACATCCAACACTTCTCGATGCACATCACCCGACTAGCCCGCATGGACCAGAGGGTGAGGTTGATAATTACAGTTCCGCTTCTGCCTAAATACCAAGCTTCCAATCAACCATGACTTTTAAAGCGTTCATTATCGGTCTCCTAGCAACCTTTGGTATTCCTTGGCTGCTCTTGGTGGTGGTTCCGTATTCAACAATGCGGAGTCTTGACCCTGTCGAGTATGGTAAGAATTCCGAGTTTACCGGGGCTTTCGTGCCAAAGCGCGATGGTCGTATTAAAGAGGGCTCCAGAATTTTTGGTCAGGAAGGGTGTGCTCTCTGTCACACCCAAGTCATACGCCCAACCTACGCTGGGAATGATGTCCACCGTGGTGAGTGGGCCGGGCTTCGGAAGAGCAGTAGTGTGGATGAGGACACTCGCCGTGAGACCATCGCCCAAGACTTCCAGCAGGAAGATGTTGCTCACATCGGTCAAACTAGAGTTGGACCTGATCTTTCGAACTTTGGACGCCGCCTCGAACACTATCTTAAGCTTAATAAGAGTAGTCGGACTCCGGAACAATGGTCTTTGATGCACCTCTATAATCCGAAAGCCGTCCCTCGCTATGAGGTTCCAGAGACTGGTGCGCAAATTATCACGGCATGGAAATCAGCTTGCCCGCCAAAGTCTGGCCTGTTTGACGAGGTCCAAGTGAATGGTGCAGGACACGGTAACTTGCCAGTTGATATCGGTGAGGGGATAGGCATTAGGCCCACTGACCGGGCCCGGGCTCTTGCAAGCTATTTGGTTTCCCTCAAAAAGGACACTCTTGGGAACCCGCTTCCCGATGCTCTTAACTTTAATCCAAAGGCCCCTCAATCCGAAGAATAGTCATGTCTGATCCATCATCATCAAGTGACCTTCGTCCAGATTTGGACGAATCGATCAACGTTAAGGATGCTCACGGCGCTCTCAGAGGCGATCTGGCTGCCGGTCGGGAAAAAACAGTTCGTGAAAACGGCATGGAAGCTGTTTCTCTATGGCTTGTCTTAATCTCTGCGATTGTGGTTCTGGCTGCCGGAGCAGTGATGGGCCAAGGTGGTTCGTTTTTTGGATATAGCGAGTTGGTCAAGGAGGGCTATATGAGGACGCCATCTCCGGTGCCGCAGGATGCGCCCAAACTGCCAATTGCAGCTCTCTCATTGTTTCAGAAGGAAGGTAAAAAGGTCTATGGCGCTTGTGTGGCTTGTCACCAAAATAGCGGCCTTGGACAGACTGGCCAGTTCCCACCTCTAGCCGGCTCCGAGTGGGTTCTTGGAAACACCGAGGCCCTTTCAATGATCATTCACAACGGAGTGGCGGGCAAGATCGAGGTTGCAGGGACTCAATACAACGGGAATATGAGTGCATTTGGTGCTAATTTGAACGCCAAGGAGCTTGCTGCCCTGATGACATACATCCGCACTTCTTGGGGCAACGATGCAAGTATCGTCTCTCCATCGATGGCAGCCAACGCCCTTGAGATTTCCAAGAAGCGTGGCGGCAGTCAAACAAGCGCCGAAGAGCTTAAAAAATCACATGACAAGATGCTTCCCGGTGACATCTTGCCACCGGACACTATGTTGGACCCCGAAACTTGGGAGCCAATTGCAACCGAGAAATAATTTTAACACCGACCATCGATTTTACCATGAGTGCGGACGCCCACGACCATCACCACCACGTTCTTCCTTGGTGGAAGAAATATTTCTTCTCAACAGACCACAAGACAATTGGTATTCAATATGGCCTGTCGGCTGGTGCCTTCCTACTTTTTGGGTTCTTTTTAATGATCGTGATGCGTTGGAGCATCGCTTATCCTCATGAGCCACTTCCTGGTTACATGAGTTGGATGTTCACCGATGGATGGAAAGCTCGCTGGTTGGATGACGGGAAGGTTACCGGAGAGACTTATAATATGTTCGGTGCTATGCACGGGACAATTATGGTATTCCTTGGGGTCGTTCCCTTGGGGTTTGCGGCCTTTGGAAACTACGTTACACCTCTACAAATCGGTGCGCCGGATATGGCTTTTCCAAAGCTCAATATGGCCAGTTTTTGGGCATATCTTGCTGGTGGACTTGTGATGTGCATGAGCTTTTTCATGGAATCTGGCGCCGCCAAATCTGGATGGACAAACTACTCGCCTTTAGCCGGCTATGCCGACAAACAGATCGTCAACCAGTTTCTCGCAGGTCAGACGCAATGGTTAATCGGTTTGGTCTTGTTGATTACATCATCGCTCCTCGGTTCGGTGAATTTTGTCACCACGATCATTCAACTTCGCGCAAAGGGTCTAACTTGGATGCGTCTCCCATTTTTTGTCTGGGCGATGCTTGTGACTGGTTTCCTTCTCTTGCTTGCTTTCCCGCCTCTCGAGGCCGCAGGGATTATGCAGTTGATGGATCGGGTCGTAGGTTCGAGCTTCTTCATGCCCTCTGGTCTTTACTCTGCTTCGAGTGGAGGAGCGATGGATCTCTCGGGATCAGGTAGCCCTCTTCTTTTCCAGCACCTCTTCTGGTTCCTAGGCCACCCCGAAGTTTACGTTCTCCTCCTCCCCGCGATTGCGTGCGTAGCCGAAATCATTCCTTGCAACACTCGCAAGCCTCTCTGGGGATATAAGCCGATGGTTTGGGCCTTAATCGTTCTTGGTTTCCTGTCCTTCATCGTTTGGGCGCACCACATGTATCTTACCGGAATGGGTCCTGTGATCTCTACTTTCTTCCAAACGACGACGGTTTTGATTTCGGTGCCTTCTGTTATCTTGCTTACTTCGATGATCATTTCGCTGTGGGGTGGTTCAATTCGCTTTACGATGCCTATGATTTGGGCTGCGGCATTCCTCCCAATGTTCGGTATCGGTGGCCTTACCGGTCTACCATTGGCCTTTAATCTTGCTGACCTTCACCTGCACGACACTTATTACGTGATTGGACACTTCCACTACGTGGTGGCTCCTGGAATCCTCTTTGGTCTCTTTGCGGGTGTTTATCACTGGTATCCTAAGATGACTGGGCGCTTCATGGATAATTTCCTCGGGCACCTCCACTTCTGGCCTTCTCTAGTGTGTATGAATCTTCTCTTCTTCCCAATGCTGACGCAAGGTATGGCTGGGTTCCACCGTCGGTGGTATAATGGTGGGGAAGGATATATTGAGAAGGGAGCCGAGGGGGTTAACGTCTTCGGCCTCACCGTAGCTGAGAAAATTTCGCTTAACGAGATTATGACGGGCTCTGCAATTGCTCTCGCGGTTTTTCAGCTGCCTTTTCTTGTGAATATGTTCATCAGTTACTTTTGGGGCAAAAAGGTAACCAGTGACAACCCATGGGATGCCACCACTCTTGAGTGGGCCACACCCACTCCTCCAGGACATGGTAACTTTACTTTTGATCCTGCGATCTATCGTGGGCCATACGAATACAGCCGCCCCGACCACGATTCTGATTTCTTCCCACAATGGGAGGAACCTAAGCGCGATGCCCCTGCTGAAGAGCCCGAGGGGGAACCTGAAAAGAAAACGACCGAGGTCTCGTAACGATCAAACTTCCACCGAATAACTTCTTCTTGATCCATGGAAATTCCATTTATTGTCAACGCCCGTAAAGACACCGGCCTCTTCAACTCGAAGGTCGGTATCTGGCTATTTTTAGCTTCCGAAGTCACCCTGTTCGGTGGCCTGTTCTCGGGCTATTTGTTCTTACGGCTTTACGCCGACTATCCATGGCCGGAGCGGGCCCTTCCTATTCTTCCTGGTTTAATCAACACCTTCGTGCTGATTGGATCTTCCGTCACTGTTGTCTTCGCATGGGCTGCCTTGAAGATGCGAGAATGGCGGAAGTTTCAGGTTTACATGGCGATTACACTTGCTTGTGCCGGTCTATTCATGGTGCTCAAAGGGATCGAGTACAACGCCAAGTTCGGTCACCAGGCGGTTCGTCTTCAGGGGGGAGGACCGGTCCAAGATAACGCTATCGTCGAGGGGCACTTGCACTATGCTGAGCTGAATGACAAGGGGCTCATGGTTGAGGTTGATGAAGGCCGTAAAAAAGAAGATGGAGTCTTCAAGGCAAACCGCGTTTTGGTAAAAGCGTCGGAATTGACTTTCGTCCTGACACGTCCGACTCATGAGGCTTATGTGAAGGAGATTCTCAGGCAAGCTGGCAGCAATAAAATCACTTTAGCTGAGTCTTACCGAGTGATCGATAAAGAGGAGCTTTCCAAAGGGGAGATGAATCGAGATCAGCTTACTGCTAGTGAGTCGGCTTTCGTTCGCAAGGAAGGAGAAGAACTTACCATCGAATTACTCGACCAACTCGAGGATGCCTATCTTGAAGCCCGCTCACACGATCGGAAGATCCGGACAGAGTTTCTTGCTGCTTCGTGGGATTGGATCCGAAATGAAAAGGGTGAGGAAGAAGCCTCCACCTACATTGTCGAAAAAGAGGTCTGGAAAGATCGTCGTGCTGAGGATGCCGAGAAGATTAAGATCCTGAGCCTTCGGGCGCCTTCTGAAGTCACTTTTAAGGTCGACCCTCCTTTCACCTTGGTTTTCGAGCCCGCTGATCTTGTAAACAAGGTGAATGTTGGTGACTCAAGTGCCAAACTCCGCGATGACACCCTAGTGTCGGGTGAAGTGCTCAAAAGTCCAATGATCATGGGTGTTGATGCCCTAGATTTTCGGACGACTGCTCAGCGGGCTGAAGCAGAGGGGCTTGATCCATTTCCTGTTATCGAAGGAACCTGGTTGCTCACTCACAGGGCGCATCACGATGGTGATGACGACCACGCCGACGATGACGACCACGCCGACGATGACGACCGAAACGAGTTCAAGAAGATTTGGGACTGCCACATGGCGTGGCTAAAGGCTGAGACAGAGCGGCTCGAAAAGAAGGACCGTGTTCCGGCTCTCAATGACAAATATCGTGTTAATTGGGATCAGATTCTTGCCTACCGGGATTTGGATTACGATGTCGAAAAAGTTTACCAAGAGAGCAAAGCTCGGACCCTGAAACGGGCTGGGCTTTTCGACCTTGATGGGTTTGCGGGGGCCAACCACAAGATCCACAAGGGTAAGTTTCCCCATCTTGAGATTCCGCGAGCCAATGTTGGGTTTGAGTCCACCTTCACACCTAAGTGGAATACTTACTACGCGATCTACTTCACGATCACTGGTCTGCATGGTCTGCACGTGATTGGTGGTGCTCTTGTCCTAGGCTACTACCTGTTTTTTGGACGCAAGATGTATGAATCTAACCCTGAATGGTTGGCGAATCGGGTCGAAGTGGGCGGTCTTTTCTGGCACTTTGTCGACCTTGTCTGGATCTTCCTCTTCCCGATTCTCTACTTGATGTAATCCTCGAAAATTCTTTTCTGATCTCTAAACGTAAAAACTCATGGCTGGTTCTATCGAAGAAATAAAAAAGGCAAAGAAGCTCTATATGTTTATCGGCACGTTGTTGTTTTTCTTCACTGTGGTTACAGTGATGGTGGCGACGGTCGAGTGGTTAGACTTTGGCGACCACGGGTTTGATGGAGTGGATGCCACTATTGGCCTTTGTATCGCTGCTTTTAAAGCCACGCTCGTGATGCTCATTTTCATGCACCTGAACCACGAGCGCCCGCTGATTTATTTCTTCTATTCTCTCGGATTAGTGATGGCATTTTTCTGTATGTGGTTGATTGGTTGGAGTAAGAGCGATCCCATTGAGTTTGGGAATGAATCCTACAGTGATGGCTTCTACGACCTTTCCAAGCCTGCGACGGATGTCCACGGCCGCGGAGCTAAAGAGTAACCATATTAAGTCATGTCGATTAAAGGATTCCATCTCATCTTCATTGCGATTGCGGCGTTGTTTTGCGCCGGTTTCGGAGTTTGGGCACTTTTTTTTGAAGAACAGTCGTCCGGATCTGGTGTCAAAATCTTTGGGGGGATCACTCTTACCGCTTCCGCCGTCCTGATTGTCTACGGTTTTTACTTCAGACGAAAATCAAAGGACATCATTGTCTAAATCTTAGAAAAACCATGATTTCATCATCCTTAGTTCTAGCGTGTGCAACCTGCGCGAATGCTTTCAAGCACGGCGGTGAAGACGCTGCAGGTTGGGCGATTGCTCTGATGCTTCTCGTAATCGTCCCCCTCATCACCATGGTCCTCTGGTTCATGGTGAAGATTGCAAAGCGGGAGCGCGCCGGTTTGGATTCTCAGTATTGCGACGATTATGTCGCGCCCCCTAATAATTCCTAATTTTTTACCCATGTTTACCTTACTCAACTGGTCAAAATGGCTCGGGATTCCCGAGAATTACTCCGATCACGGTGGTAATGTCGATCACCTCATCGATATTGTTCACTGGTTCATGTTCGCTCTTTTCATAGGGTGGACTCTTTTCTTCTTATTCTGCCTCTGGAAGTTCCGGGCCTCGAAGAATTCTAAGGCCAGTTATCATGGGGTCACCAATCATGTTTCCAGTCATCTGGAGATTGGTGTGGTGATTATTGAAGCTGTCCTTTTACTCGGATTCGCTTTCCCTCTCTGGTGGGAAAGGACTGACAATTTTGAAGAAGTCCAGCAGACCGATCCTGCTCGTGTTCGTGTCGTGGCCTACCAGTTTGGTTTTGGTTACCACTACCCTGGTGAGGACGGTAAATTTGGCCGTATTGACCGGACCCTCGTCAGTAGGCCAGGAGATCCTTGTATCGACCCGGATGATCCAAATGGCTATGATGATTTTGTCTCTGGGATTCTAAAACTTCCTGTTAAGCGGAATGCCATCCTTCAAGTCACTTCGACGGATGTGATTCACAATTATTCGATCATTCCAATGCGAATTCAACAGGATGCGATTCCTGGACGTGATATTCCGATGTGGTTCATGCCAACCAAGGAGCTCGAAACCTACGTAGTCTGTGGTCAGCTTTGCGGTGAGAATCATGCTAATATGCGTGGAGTTATGGAGGTTGTAAGCCAGAAGTCATTTTCAAGTTGGGCTGCTGAGCAAAGCAAGGCATCCCTTGAAAAGTCGCAGGAGGCTCTTGAGGCCGACAAAGCGGGGCTTGCAAAGAAATAGACTTATCCCAATCGTATCCAAGATGGCCGGAGTGAAAGGCCTGGCTGTTTTATGGGTGGATGCGAGAGGATGCTCTTTTTACAGCACTTGACCCGGGTGCTACATTCCCCTCCATGAACAAGTCGGCTGGTTTCTTTTTTGTGACCACTTTGGTGTTGGTTTCCTGTGGAGACTTCCTTGAGGTGCGGACAATCAGGCCGAAGGCCCAAAAATCATCGAAGTTTAGCGAAGGTGAAAATGGGGTGGCGGGAATCGGTGGGAATGCTAATGCAAAGATCAAGAAGGAGAGTGAGGACGTAGCCGTGGGAATGACTCCGGAAGTGGCAGGATACCTGCCTGAGAAAGTGGGAGACAACGTGGTGGTGAGAGATATGAAACTCCCGTCGGACGACGACTTTGAATGGGCTCCGATGGATCTGGAGACTGAGTTTAAGCTTGGCGACAAATTTAAGAATCGACCCAAGAAGAAAACTCTTTGGCTTACAAGCTATCAGGAAGCTCGGCGTGAATCAATGCGAGAGGGAAAACCCTTGTTGATTTGGTTCACCAAAACCGGCAGTCCCGGCAGTCCCATGTGCGCCCGTCTGCAGCGCGAGGTTTTTGCAAAAGTTGACTTTGAAAAATGGGCTAAGGAAAAGTTGGTGCGTCTAAAAATTGATGCCACCGGTGGGAAAAGGGAAGTGGACGAGTTTGGCCAGTTGACCGGATCGGTCACCGCTCGACGGAAGTATGCCGAGCGTCTTAAAAAGCAGTTTAATGTGTTGGGGTATCCAACCTTGGTCGTTCTGCAACCTGATGGCGCGGTTTACACTCGCGAGCGCGGCTTTAGTCGAGGAGAGAAATCCGAGTTATGGGGGAAGTTGAAGAACGCAGCTCTCACCATCGATCATAATCGTGGAGTGTGGGAGCGAAAGATGGCGAAAAGGGGGTATCGGAAGTGGATGGGAACGAATGACGAAGTGGTCTTCGCTAAGCTGACTCGTTACTATAACGGTAATTTGTGGCTCACCGAGCCTGATGGCAATGTCATCAAAACATCCCAGAAGTATCTCTCCAAAAATGATCGTGGATGGATCATCGCGGAAAAGGAGAAAAGAGGGCTTTGAGTTTTGGTGAAGGCGTGATGGACATTGGCAAAAACTAAGAATCGTTCGGAGGCTCTTCTCCTCTCGTTTTAGTTGGCGGTCTCGCTGGCAATACGAATGAAATTTTTAGGTGCATCACCTTCATAGATGATGCTGCGAAGCGTGAAATCGGGGCCAAGGTCGGAATCACCATCAACTATTTCGAGTTCGGTGCTGACCCAATTTTGAAGGTCCGTGCTGCGCTGGGCCACAAAGCTGTAGATGGGATCATTGATTCTCACGTTGACCGATATGGTGCTGGTCGTCGGGTCGTGCAAGGTGACCGGAGTAATCCCCGAATCAACAGGATTTCCACCGAAGAGGTATTCGTCCAAGTTGGAGAAACTATCGCCATCACTATCATCCCCGGACGTGGCTCCAGCGAGTCCCAAATTGGCAAGGTAGACCTCAAATGCAGTCAGGGTTTGAATGTAAGGGGTAAAGTCCTGAACTTGATCGACCTGCGATCCAAGTGGCGCGAAGAGGTTTGGTGAACCAAAGGTTGAGCCGGATGAACCATCATCGTATCCCAGAAAGGTATCCGAGGCATCATCGACAGGCGAAACTTCTGAGGAGGCATCGTTTTCGAGTTCGAAGATCTCGGAGCTTCCGACTCCATCAAGTGGAGCAACACCTTCGCCGGCCGGACCGAAGATAACGGTGCCGGTGGAGTCCTTGAGGATGAAGGCTGTGTTGCTGGAATTGATGCGAATATCATCGAGGTTGGTTCCGGTGATAAAACCTGGTGTTCCAAGGTGGATATTGGTCCACACGTAACCATCGGTATCGATGTTGTTAACACGGTTGACTTTGGTGTCGAGTCCGCCGGCCATGCTGTTTCGTTCGATAAAAGTAAGCAAGGTGCCGTGCAAAATAGAAGACCAGGTGGCGGCATCGCTCAGAATAATCGTGGTGGAAGCTACGAACTTCCCCGAGGGGGCAATTTTTCCAACCTCGATGGTCCAGTCGGTCAGATTGATTGATCCGGGGCTGTCGTCACCCACCACTGCGAGTTCAAACCAGTTCCCACCATTCCCGACGATCCGGCCAAAGTGGGAGTCGGAGGAGGCGGGTGCCCCGTCATTATCGGCTGCCGCGGTGCCACCATTTAGATAACGATCAGGCTCGACCGCATTATATTCGTTGAGAACGACGGTGGGCGAGGGGTGCAGAACTTCGAGCTCAAAGACGAGGTAGCCGAGATTGTTCGTTGCGGCACCGCTATCGATTTGGATGGCTACCTCGTAGGTGCCTATGTCGGCGGTGGTCAGCGGGCGGCTACTTGAAAGAGTCAGGGTGGCTCCGTCTATTGCCATCTCTATGAAGTCGGGCATCGCGAGGCCCGTCACACTGTGGGTTGAGTCGAAAAAGCTGGCTTCGGCGCTATAACTTCCTCGGACTGCTTTGGTAGTGGAAATCGCACTGATCTGAGGAGGGCTGCTTACGGAAAGGAAGCCGTTGAAAAGCTGAACTATGGAATCGTTGCTCCAGAGATTGGGCCGACCATAACTGGAGGAGCTTCCGTCGTCGTAGTTGATATTGAGCGGATTGGTTGAAGCGGAGGGGTTGGCTTCCAAGCGGAAAACCTCGCTGTCGCCGACCGCGATCGGTTCGTCGCCAATTCCATTGTCATTAGAATCGGAGAGAGCGATGGTTTCTCCTGATGGACCGTAAATGATTTCATTGGCGGCGTTTTTCCAAATAAAACGAGTATCATCACTGCCGATGGGTGAATTGGTAGGGTGGGTGCTGTTGGTCTGATCAATGAGAACAGAGTCGTGCATCCAGATATTGGTCCAAGCGTAGCCATCGATATTGAGCCTAGAGGTTTGATTGAAGCTCGTTCCAAGGTAGCGATTGCCTTCAGAGAAAGTGAGAATGGTACCGGCAGGAATACTTTCGAGCGCGACGTGATCTGCGAGTTTGAGGATCTGGGTGCTATCCTTGTTCGTGATTTCAAGAGTCCATTTTCGGATGTCCGAGTTTTGGGTGACTACGAATTCCACCCAAGCCCCTCCATTCCCTTCGATCCGGGAGAAGAAGGAATCGAATGGAGCGTCGGCCTCGAGTTCATCTCCACCGCCGAGATATTCCTCGCTACCTACGGCATTGTATTCGTTCAGGATGATGGGAGTCAGAGCCGGCAGAACATCGATTTGGTATGTTTGGGATTCCGCGCGGTTCGTGTTGTCGGTGGCAATAACTTGGAAGGTATGCGGGCCGATATCGTTGGTGCTTGGCGTGCCAGTAAACCTACCAACCCCATTGCTCACCGTGATCAGGTTTAGCCAGGCAGGAGCATTGGAAAGAGAGAGTGTGATGGTGTCTCCGGGGTTTGGGTCAACCGAGCGAATCCGGTATTCCGACACCGAGAGCGAAGAACCTGCGACGACACTTGTCTGGAAGGGAATTACAAAAAAGGGAGGAAGGGGTGCCGGAACATTGGAGGAAATTCCCGGAGAAGCAATATCTTCGCCCGGATCGTCACTTTCGTAAGCTCCGAGAACACTATTACTGCTAAGGTCCCCGGGAACGGGTTGACCGTCATTATATTTCGCGAAGCTGAATCCCTCGGTGGCCGCTCCAAAGGTAAACCGGTCGACCAATCCTCCACTGTTATTGAAGAGGTTGACCTCGTCCCCCCCAGATCCGAGGCCCGGGAAGTTGCTGATTTCGGCGTTGGCAATGACACGGATAGAGGGATCAAGATTCCACAAAGAGCGGAAGGTGGCGTCCGAAGCATCGTTCAGCACCATCATCGAGATTCCAGGTTGCAATACATAAGCGGGGAAGCTCCCGGATGCACCAGCACGTCGATCATCGTCGTCAAAGCTGTATCCTGCTATGTTTACGGCGATTGACCCCGTGTTGGTGATCTCGAACCAATCGCCATTGGCAGCGGTATCAGAGTGGTTACTATTCGACATGACCTCGGTGATTCTCAGTTGGGCGCTGAGCGGGAGGGCGAGAGCTGGAAGGAGCAGGAGGGTCTTGATCATGTTGTTAATAGAGCTAAGATAGTTTTTCTTTTCGTGAGTTAAAGAGGAAAGAATTTTGCAGGAAGTTGTTTGGTGATTTGATGTTGAGACTTTTCGTTTGTTGAGAGAATGTCACTTATGGCAGTCGCATTCGCATCTCTCGGGACAGGGTTAATAGTCGGCTTGATTTTCACTGCTTGCAAATTGCCTCTTCCAGCTCCGCCTTTTTTTGCGGGAGTGATGGGGATTGTGGGCATTTGGGGGGGGAGCAAATTATGGATCTTGATCGAGCAAGCTATTAATCGCTAAACAGGATGTTAACTCAGGAGATTATTAGAAAAAAGCGGGATGGTCAGGCTCTGAGCCGTGATGAAATCACGTATTTTGCCCGAGGGATCGGAGATCAATCGATCTCAGAGGGACAGATTGCCGCTTTTGCGATGGCCGTCTTTTTTCAAGGGATGTCGCTTGATGAGCGGGTGGCCTTGACCGAGGGAATGCGGGACTCGGGGCAGACCCTCTCGTGGGATGATCTGGATGGGCCGGCGATCGACAAGCACTCGACTGGTGGAGTGGGCGATAATGTTTCGTTGATGCTAGGGCCGCTGGTGGCAGCGTGTGGCGGCTATGTTCCCATGATTTCGGGACGTGGACTGGGGCATACCGGTGGCACGCTCGATAAACTCGACAGCATTCCGGGATACCAAACGATGCCATCCAATGCGCTGTTTCGTAGGGTTGTGAAGGATTGCGGGGTTGCCATTATTGGTCAAACTGCTTCGCTGGCTCCTGCAGATAAGCGATTTTATGCCACCCGCGATATCACCGCGACGGTGGAATCGCTTGACTTAATCACCGCTTCCATTCTTTCCAAAAAGCTGGCGGCAGGGCTGGAGGCCTTAGTAATGGATGTTAAAACAGGGAGCGGGGCGTTTATGAAAGACTATCCCGATTCGTTGGCGCTCGCCGAAAGTATCGTAGGGGTTTCCAATGGGGCGGGAGTCAAAACGACTGCTCTTGTGACCGATATGAATGAATCTTTGGCTGGAACGGCGGGCAATGCACTCGAGGTTTTGGATGCGGTAAGATTTTTGAGGGGGGAGGGTGATCGCTCGCGGCTTGAAACTGTGGTGATGAGCCTTTCGGCCGAGTTGTTGGTGCTGGGAGGCTTGGCGAAGGATCGGGATCAAGCGCGCCGTGATTTGGGGCGAGCTTTAAATTCCGGAAAGGCAGCACAGGTCTTTGGTCAAATGGTCGAGGGCCTGGGTGGGCCTGGCGATTTTGTGGAGGAACCCGAGAAATACCTTCCAAAGGCGGAGGTGATTGTTGAAGTGAAATCGACGGGGAGCGGTTGGGTGTCTCAAATTGAGACCCGTGAGCTTGGGCTAGTGGTGGTCGAACTTGGCGGCGGAAGACGTCGGGCGGAGGATAGAATCGACTACGCCGTCGGTTTGTCGGAGCTTCCCCAATTGGGGCAGCGGGTGAGTGAGGGTGATTGTCTGGCTTTGGTCCATGCACGCTCGGCGAAGGAGGCTGAATTGGCGGGTGCAAAAGTTCAGGCCGCCGTGACTTTGAGTGATACAGTATCCAGCGGACAGCCCGTGGTTTACGAGGTGGTCGGGTCATGAGGATTAAAAAAGACCGCAGGCAAGCCTGCGGTCCTTGAAGATTTTGTCAGCTGAGTAAGGATCAATCGGCGTAAGCTGGAGCACCGTGCTCAGCAATGTCGAGCCCTTCAGCTTCCTCCTCATCGCTAACGCGGATTCCGAAGGTTATTTTACCGACAATGCAGAGGACCAACGAGACCACGAAGGCGAAGATATAGACTGCGCCAACTCCGATAAGCTGGGACATCAGGCTGAAGGTTCCAGCTTCCTCTGTTGTGAAGAAGACTAGGGCAATGGTTCCCCAAATTCCGCAGACCCCGTGAACAGAGATCGCGCCAACGGGGTCGTCCATTCTGATCTTGTCGAAGAAAAGAATGGAGAAGACCACGATTGCACCGCCGACAGCACCCATGATCACGGCACCCCAGGGGCCAACTACGTCAGCACCCGCAGTGATTGAGACAAGCCCTGCAAGAAGACCGTTGAGCGCCATTGATAGATCTGGTTTTTTAAGAACAATAATAGAGACAATGATTGAAGCGACACAACCGGCCGCTGCCGCAAGTGCTGTCGTGGTGAAAACAAGTCCAAGAGGACCGGGGGCAGCTGAGAGCACCGAACCACCATTAAAGCCAAACCATCCAAAGAAGAGAAGGAAAACGCCAATCGCAGCGAGTGGCATGCTGTGGCCGAGGATGGGCTTCACGCCGCTCGAGGTATACTTCCCAGCTCGAGGCCCGAGAACTATGACGGCAGCTAGCGCGGCAGCTCCACCGAAGCCGTGCACAACCGTAGAACCGGCAAAATCTTTGAAGGGTGTTTCCAGTTGGGCGAGGAATCCACCTCCCCAGTGCCAAGAACCAGCAATTGTGTATCCGAGCGCAACTAGGAGGGTTGAGTAGATCATGAAAAAACCAAGCTTGATTCGCTCTGCAACCGCACCGGAAACGATAGTTGCCGCGGTTGCGGCAAACATTGCTTGGAAGATGAAGTCGCCGTATCCGGTCATGGCGAGGGATACTCCACCATAGCCGAAAGTGCCCCCACCGTCGGCATTGAGATCTCCGATTGGTCCACCAATGGAGAAGAAGCCATTAAACTCGCCGGGGTAATGGGTGTTGAACCCTGTGAGTGCATAAGTGAGCAAGCCTACGCTGATGATCCAGACATTTTTGAAGAGAATATTCACAGTATTCTTCTTTTGGGTCAGGCCTGCCTCTAAGGTTGCGAATCCTAGATGCATGATGAAAACCATAGCTGCGGCAATAACCGTCCAGAGCATCGATGTAGTGAAGAAGTCGAAGGCGTAGGCCGTGTCTCCCTGTCCAGCAATAAGTTCCTCGTATCCAGCTTTGGTTTCGTCCACCTCTTCCGGCACGGCAGGTGTTTGAGCAATTGGAGGATCGGTAGTGGCTTCTTCTTGCGCGTTTGATACGCCGAATCCGGCGAAGAGACTGACCGTTAGGGTGAGCAGCCACGCTCTTGTCATTTTTTGTGTTAGCTTTCGCATGTTTTTTATTGGTTCTTGTTGAACAGCTAAGGGGTGAGCAACGGGTGTGCCACGCTATGATGAGTATGATTCATGTCTGGCATGAAAGATGCTCTACGATTGATCCCGACCTGATGGGTGGGGACACAATTCGATAAATTATGACGAAATACCGCCATTCCATGAAACCCTTCGGAGCATTCTTAGCGATGCTGTTCCTAAGCTCGGGCTCACTTTGGGCTCAGGGCGAGACTCCAATCGACACCGGAAATACCGCCTGGATGATCACCGCCACAGTTCTGGTGCTAATGATGACCCTTCCCGGCCTCGCGCTGTTCTACGGCGGTTTGGTGAGGGCTAAAAATGTCCTCTCGGTGTTGATGCACTGCTACGCGATCGCGGCACTGGCGTCGATCATGTGGGTGGTCTTTCTCTTCAGCTTTGCCTTTGACTCCGGAGATTCAGGCTGGTTGGGAGGTCTTAGCAACGTGTTCTTGAATGGGGTGGAGGGTAATAACTCCAATGGAGTTCCGAATACGGTGTTCGTAATGTTTCAGATGACTTTTGCCATCATCACCCCTGGTTTGATCGTCGGTGCTTTCGTAGAGAGGATGAAGTTTGTTGCGGTGATGGTGTTCACTGCGTTGTGGCTAACTTTAGTTTATGCTCCCGCAGTTTATTGGGTGTGGGCCGATGGAGGAATCATGCTTGGTTGGGGAGCCATTGACCTTGCTGGAGGAATTGTGGTTCACGCAACTGCTGGGGTATCTGCGCTAGTCCTAGCGAAAATGATCGGTCCCCGCCGAGGATTTCCGAAGCAGCTTCAGCCACCCCATAGTCCGGGACTTGTGATGATAGGAGCCTCTCTTCTCTGGGTGGGTTGGTTTGGTTTCAATGCCGGTTCTCAGGGCGAAGCCAGCGGAGCGGCAGGGATGACAATGCTAGTGACTCATATCTCGGCTGCCACAGCCGCGCTGGTTTGGTGCCTCGTGGAGCGGATCCAAACAGGTAAAACCGGTGTCGTTGGAATCGCGACTGGAATGGTTGCCGGGTTGGCTACGATTACCCCAGCTTCAGGAAACGTTGGGCCGATGGGAGCTCTTTTGATCGGATTTTCGGCCGGAGTCATTTGTTACTTTATGTGCGGAATTGTCCGTCACAAGTTGAAGATCGACGACTCACTCGATGTCTTCGCAGTGCACGGTGTGGGTGGCATTTTGGGGACGATTATGGTGGCATTTCTCGGAGCCGAGGGCGTCCTCGGAGGTCTGGGGCTCAGTGTTAAGAATAGTGAAACCGGTGAAACTTATTCTAGCATGGAACAGCTCATTATTCAGCTGAAGTCGGTGGGAATAACCGTCGTTTGGTCCGCAGTCGCAACAATCATCATTGTTCTAATTATTAAGAAGACGGTGGGTCTGCGGGTTTCGGAAGAGGTTGAAGCGGAAGGTCTCGATTCTGCCGAACACGGCGAAACGGCCTACAACTTTGATGCTTGATTCAAAGTTTGGGAAGTAAGCTACGATTCCAAAAGAAAAGCGGGGCCTGACCGGTCCCGCTTTTTTACGTCAAAATCATTTTTGCTCAGGAGGTCAGGTGCTCAGAACGAGATACTCATGGTCAAAAAAATTAAAAAGAGGGTGGTTTCCATCATAGAAAAATCTGGGCGCGGGATTTCTGGCAAGGCCGAAAAACCAATTGATTTGGAAAATTTGTGAAGTTTTTTTCAAATGAAGTAACGAAAGTATAGGGAGGTGCGTCACACATTGTAGATGCTTGAGTTTACATTGTGATCACGATGGACACGAAAAAAGCGAAGTGACAGTCGCTTTACGAAAGACAAATCTATGAAAAACCCCCCAAAAACACCAATAATTGATGCTTCGCGCTATGATGCGGACAGTAGCTTAAGGCTCTATATGCGCGAGATCAGCGAGACGCCTTTGCTAACTCCTAAGGAAGAAGTAAAACTGGCAGCCCTAATCAAAAAGGGTGATCAAGACGCTAGAACCCGCATGATCAAAGCGAATTTGCGTCTCGTCGTGAAAATCGCTCAGGATTATTCAAACTATGGGCTTCCTCTCATGGATTTGATTTCGGAGGGCAACATCGGTCTTATGAAGGCAGTTGAGCGCTTTGATCCGGCAAAAGGTGGAAAGCTCTCCACTTATGGGTCTTGGTGGATCAAGCAGTCGATCAAGCGGGCTCTTGCCAACCAGAGTAAGACGATCCGTCTTCCTGTCCACATGGTGGATAAAATTGCGAAATTACGTCGTGTCATGGCTCTGCTCGCAGAATCTTATGGTCGCGAGCCGACCGACGAAGAATTATGCGGAGAGACTGGAATGGCTCCAAAAAAGCTTTCGCTCCTGAAACGGGCTGCACAGCGGCCAGCTTCTCTGGATTCGCCCGTTGGGGACGAGGACCGCTCAAGTTTTGCGGAAATCATCGGTGATGAGCATGCCGAAGATCCTTTTGAGGTGCTTTCTGACAAAAATATGCTCAATCAGATCGATTCTCTGCTCGAAGTTCTCGACGAGCGTGAATCAAAAATAATTGAGGCTAGATATGGTCTCTGTGGTAAAACTGCGATGACTTTGGAGGAAGTTGGGCGCGAATTTAAGGTCACCAGAGAAAGAATCCGCCAATTACAAAATATTGCGCTTGATAAAATGCGGAAAAATTTGCGTATAAGAGAGAAGCCGATAGAGGTTTTTCTCCCGAGGAAGGTTTCTTGAGGTTAGATAACACAATCCATTGCGATTGGGATCGTAGGTGTGAAGAGCGGCAGGGGTGACCCTGTCGCTCTTTTTCGATCCGCAAAAGTAAGCTCTCTTAGGGATTAACCTACTGGTCGGAGAGGGTGGATGCTAACTGGAACACCCGGACTGTAGAGCTGTGAAGTGGGACCGTCTCCTACCGAGAAGTTTTCCCATTCTAAAGGGGCTCTGCTAGATTGTCTGACTTTGGCTTTGGTGAATTGATAGGGTGAGTGGTGAACCTGACCGCAATGGATTTTTCCGCCCCTCGATTCTGAAAAAAGGAGGTAGCGCTCGAGGAGGAAGAATTCCAGTGACCCTGGCTTTGCCGTTCGGAGGTCGCCGGAGCCTTCGTAATCAAACACGGCTTTCTCTTTGCGATCTTTGCGCTGACAGCGATAGATCGATCCCTCAGTCGACATCTGTGCATGTTGATAGGGAAGATGGAAAAATTTCCGGGCCACTTCGACGGCAATGGGTTGATCGCAATCGAGCGAGAAAAACCAGACTCCGGGTTGCCCTTGTTCGTCGTGCACGTATGCGCGGACGTTCAATTCGAGAAAATTGGAAAGCCCGGGCATTTGTGGCAGAAAGCGTGGGCGGACCTTTCTCATGAAGAAAGGGACGAGACCGAGGTAGGTCTTACCTTCGTGCAAATCGACTGAGAGACGATCGGGAATTCGTTTCGCGATTTTCTGTGGGTCGATTTCCCAGTGGAGGAAAAGAAGATTGCTCCAAGTCTGAAACATCACGGGGGAGCTTGCGGGCTTTTCGCGGACGGCAAGGCGGTCCTCTAGGGTCGGAGTTCTCATCGGAAGTCTCATAGATACTCGCATTTCCGCTGTGAGCAACGCTTGCATTTCCTTCATTGACCTGCTTTATCTCCGGCTCCCATGGCAGACGAAAAAGACCGTAAAACCCTCGAAGAGCGCCACCAGATGTCAGATCTGGAGCGCTTGCGCCACTCCTGTGCTCACGTGCTGGCGACCGCGGTTTCGCGGATTTGGCCGGATGCCCAATTTGCCGCCGGCCCTCCGGTTGAGGGCGGTTTTTATTATGACGTCGATTTGAAACACCGGATTTCGCCTGATGATTTTCCGCAGATCGAAGCCGAGATGAAGAAGGTAGTGAAGGAAAATGCTCCCTTCGAGCGCATGGTGGTGAGCCGCGACGAAGCAATGTCTTTAGCCAAGGCTGGTCGTTTGGCTGCGGTTATGGAGCGCGAGGTCGAGTCGGTGTTTAAGGTCGACCTTCTCAATGACATTCCGGAAGACGAAGAGATATCGATCTTCAAGAATGGCGATTTTTGGGACCTCTGCGCCGGTCCCCACGTGGGCCGGACCGGTAACTGTAAGGCCTTTAAGGTGATGTCAGTAGCCAGTGCGTTTTATAAAGGAGATAAAGACAAACAATCTCTCCAGAGGATTTATGGGACTTGTTTCAAGAACCGTACGCTCCTCGACGAGCATCTCGAACGACTTGAAGAGGCGAAAAAGCGTGATCACCGTCGTTTAGGCAAAGAGATGAATCTCTTTGCCTTTGATGAGTCGGTGGGGCAGGGGCTTCCGCTTTGGAAGCCGAAAGGCGGAATCATTCGTCGTGAGCTGCAGGACTTTATCTCCGAGGAACTCGACAAGCAGGGATATTTTCAAGTGTTTACGCCGCACATCGGTAAACTTGATCTTTATCGGACGTCGGGACACTTCCCGTATTACGAGGACAGCCAGTTCCCGCCCATCGTGGAGCGAGATGCCATGAAAAAGCTCGGGGAAGAGGGTGCGAAGTGTAGTGATTTGGTTAATTTCATCTCGACCGGTGAAATCGAGGGTTTTCTCCTCAAGCCGATGAATTGCCCCCATCACATTAAGATTTTCGACAGCGAGCATCGTTCCTACCGTGATCTCCCGGTGCGACTTGCGGAGTTTGGAACCGTTTATCGATGGGAGCAATCTGGCGAGCTTGGCGGATTGACTCGCGTTCGTAGTTTTACTCAAGATGACGCTCACCTTTTTTGCACGCCAGAGCAAGTTGGAGAAGAAATTCAAGGGTGCCTTGGCCTCGTCAAAAAGGTCCTCAACACTCTCGGTATGAGCGATTACGGGGTCAGACTCTCTCTTCGCGACCCTGATAGCGATAAATACGTGGGCGACCCCGAGAATTGGGATAAAGCGGAATCCGCCCTGCGCGAAGCCGTGCAAACTCTTGGCGTTGATTACACCGAGGAACCTGGCGAAGCCGCCTTTTATGGTCCTAAGATCGACTTCGTGGTCAAGGACGTCATCGGCCGCGACTGGCAACTCGGAACGGTGCAGGTCGACTACAATTTGCCCGAACGCTTTGACCTCAGCTACATTGGCTCAGATAACAAGGCACATCGTCCGGTTATGATCCACCGCGCGCCCTTTGGATCGCTTGAACGATTTGTAGGACTCCTGATCGAGCACTTCGAGGGCAAGTTTCCGACTTGGCTCGCTCCCGAGCAGGTGAGAATCCTTCCGATTTCCGAAAAGTATTCCAAAGAAGCCGATGAGCTAGCGATGGAACTCTCCGAGGCAGGAGCCCGCGTTTCGGTCGACCACGCAGGTGATAAAATTGGTGCCAAGATTCGCCTTGCGCGCATGGATCGAATTCCTTATCTTGCCGTCCTTGGCGCTCGTGAAGTGGAGGAAAACTCCGTCAGTGTGCGTCATCGGGATCAAGGTGATCTCGGCAGTATTTCAACGAATGATTTCGTCAGTAAGATTTCCCAAGACATCTCCAGCCGGTCGCTCTAATGCCTGGCTGTCATCCATTTGCGTGTCCCACGTATGAGAGATGTTGCTAGCATGCGCCCTTACGCAGCCGATTTTAATCCTTTCGGATTCAAGGTGGCTTCGTGCCTACTTGAGTTCTCTCCCTGATAACCACAACCTGCCAAGACCATAGCTAAGAAGAAAAAAAAGTTCAAAAGAGCACGCCGGGATATGACCCGGGTGAACGATCGAATTCGTGCTCCTAAGATCCGTGTTGTTTACGGTGAAGATAGTCAACAACTAGGGGTTATGACGACCCGTGAAGCGATCGATAAAGCCAAATCAGTGGGGCTTGACCTTGTCGAGATCGCTCCCAAAGCTGATCCTCCGGTTTGCCGAATCGTGGATTACGGGAAATATAAATACGAACAGTCCAAGCTGAAAAAAACTTCAAAGAGCAAAGGTCCGGTAAAGATGAAGGAAGTGAAATTTCGTGTCCGTACCGAGGAGCATGATTATAACATCAAGTGTGCTCGTGCTGAGAAGTTTCTCGATGAAGGCAATAAGGTTCGTGTTCAGCTTCAGTTCCGTGGTCGTGAGAATGCCCACCGTGATATTGGGTTTGAGGTCATGGAGCGAGTCAAAGACGACCTTGCTGGGATGTCTCACGTTGATATGGAGCCCAAGTTGGCGGGCCGCGCCATCGGAATGGTGCTCTCCCCGATTGCAGCTGAGAAACGTGAGCGTCGTTTCATGCTTTCTCACGGGGAGCTAATTCACGAAGATGAGGCCAAGGATCACGAGTTTGATGACTCGGATGACATTGAGAATGAAGAAGATCACGAGAGCGAAGAGCGTCACGAGGACGAAGATGAGTAAAATCTTCCGTAAATCCTTCGATGCTTATTTTATTTGATATCGATGGCACCCTAGTGGATACCGGAGGTGCTGGTTTGACTGCTTTGCACGATGCTGCGATTGAAGTTTTTGGTAAGGAAGGTCCGTCTCTCGATCTCGCCGGAGCTACTGACGGTGCAATTCTGCGTGGATTTTTTGAACACTTCGGACGTAAATATGATCCGGTGGTTGGAGAGAAGTTTTACCAATTCTACCTGTCCCGAATGAAAGAAAACTTGGGGAGTCCTAAGTATGGAGGACGCCTTCTTGGGGGTGTGAACGAGCTGTTGGCTTCCTTAAAGGAAGAAGGTCATTTTTTGGGGCTTCTGACTGGGAATATCGAAAGAGGAGCCATGCTCAAAGTTTCTCACTACGGCATCGCTGAACATTTTCAATTTGGAGCTTATGGAGATGATCACTGGAACCGCAATAAGCTGGGTCCAATTGCTCTGGGTCGGGCTGAGAAATCGACAGGCATGAAATTCTCTCCGGATGAAGTTCTGGTGATTGGCGACACTCCTAAGGATGTCGCCTGCGCCCATGCTTTTGGGGCGAAATGTGTCGCGGTTGCAACCGGTGATTTTAACGTAGAGGAACTAGTTGCCTGCGGAGCGGATCGAACTGTTCCTAATCTTACCGGATTCTCACTTTAAATCTGGTGGTCATAGGTTCCCTAGCTCGGCCACTAGGCAGGAGTTTCTGGGTCTTATCTAAAATCGAAAATCCGATCCAAAGTAGAGTTTGCGCGCGGTTTCGTTGTTAACCAGTTCTTCCGAGGATCCTTCGATCATTACTTTTCCTTCCACTAGAAGAGACGCGTGATCAACAATGTCGAGGGTTTCACGTACTTGGTGGTCGGTGATTAGAATAGAAAGGCCGTCGGTATCTCTGAGTTCACGAATAATTTTATGAATTTCCTGAACTGCAATGGGGTCGATTCCGACGAAAGGTTCGTCGAGTAATAACAGTTTTGGTTCGGTGCAAAGACAGCGGGCGAGGGAGAGGCGTCTTTTTTCGCCGCCCGAAAGAGCTAGCGCCATTGATTTATGCACATGCGTGATCCCGAAACGTTCAAGTAAAAAATCGGCTCGTTCGTGACGTTGTGTTTTTGACATTCCTTTGCGGGTCTCAAGGACGGCAAGGAGGTTGTCTTTCACGCTGAGTTTTCGGAAAATTGATTCTTCCTGAGGAAGGTAACCCATCCCGTGTCGTGCCCGCTTGTGCATGGGTTGGCGGGTGATTTCCTTTGAGAGAAAGGAGACCCGGCCACGGTCGGGGCGAACCAAGCCTGCGACCATATAAAAGGTGGTGGTTTTCCCTGCTCCATTAGGGCCGAGTAACCCCACGATTTGGCCTGGATTTACGCGGAGCCCTACATCATCGACTACCTTTCGACCACCGTATGATTTTTGGAGTCCTTGGACTTCAAGGAGTGGAGATTGGGTGCTCATGTGTTCCTTATTTCTTTTCCGGGGCTTGTGGGGGGAATCCGACCTTTGTGAGCCAGCCAGTAGGACTCCATTCAACGAAAAGCATTTGTCCTCGAACTACCGCTTTGATCCAGGCATCGTCGGAAACGGAAGTCATGGCGTATGAGGTGGCTTTGTTGCTTTTGTCAGTGACGTCTCCCATCATGAAGCCGATTTTTTTCCCACGAAAAGTGATCGTGGAGTTTTCTAATTCACCTCCTTTACTCATTTCATAAAGAGCGTTGTCTCCCCCCATATAGACTTTTTGTCCGTCCTCAGTCTTACCGTTAACCCGGACATTTCCGCCCGCAGTAAATTGTTTGAGCTCTCCAAATCCTCCGAATTTGGCAAGCGGGTCTTTCTTTGCTTCCTCGGTCGGCACTTTTTTTTCAGCCTCTTCCTTCTCAGGAGGGTAGAACAGGGCTTTGAGCTGTTTGTCGCAGGTCAGGGTCAGTCCCTTGCCTTGGATTTTCACTTTTCCTAGGTAATCAATTTCATAGGATTCCCCGTCTAGGTAGATGCCTTTACTGCAGGAAATAAGGAGTGTGTCTGGTGCTGGTTCAAAAAGTCCCTCGAGAGGGTCTTCGATGTCATCTTGGGAAGGTGCCGGAGCATCGGGTTGGGAAATTAGGGTGGGTTGGCCGGCCGAATTTAAAAAGTCCACCATACGTTTAGCGGTTGCTTGGTTACGAGCTTCGGCTTTCTCGTAACTTTCAATCGCTCCAAGATCAGGTCTTTCCTTTGGGGTTACGAGACGTTCAAAACGCGCAAGATCCTTATCAGTGACGCGGGGAGGGGGGGCTGCAAACAGAATAGGGATGACAGCGAGTAGGATGAGAGGCTGTAATTTCATGGTGCTTCAATATCTTTTTTTTGCGGAATTTTAAATTGCGCGGTGGCCGGCCCAAGTAGGATCGCTTGGCCGGTCGTGAGTGAGAAGATTCCGCCTTTTGATTTGGCTGCAAATTTTCCATCGGATCCAATCATAAGGACTTCGCTTTTGGCAACGAGTTGATCCTTGTTTACGAGGTAGTCAGCGGATGAGATAACTGTCGTGCTGCGAATGGCTCCCTCCTCATCGAAAAGCCACACCTTCAGATTTTCACCTTTAAGGATGGTCTTATCAATACGAACGTCGTCAGCGACCGTGACTTCTTTTATTGTCAGGAGCGAAACTTTTTTCTGGGCATCGTTATAATAGGGGAGAACGAGATCTTCAATGACGGCTCCTGCAGGCACATTGAGAAGCGATTGCTTTTCCTCCTCGTTAGAGTCTCTGGTGTTCGCTTCTTTTTGGATGGTGGGCCTTACGCGCTTCTGTTCCTCCTGGCACGAGGGCAGGAGGAAAATCAACATAAGAAGGAGTAGCTTCATGATTCAGGATGAGCGGCGCGATGGATCGCGAGAAGGCGCGTGAGAACGTTTTCGATTTGATCAAGTGGAATTTGGTTTGAGCCGTCGGAGAGAGCTTTAGCAGGGTTTTCGTGAACTTCCATGAAAACGCCATCGACTCCGGCTGCGATAGCACTGCGGGCCAGAACGGGTGCAAGCTCGCCATCGCCACCGGTTGTCCCTCCTAGTCCTCCGGGACGCTGGACAGAGTGGGTGGCATCAAAAATGACCGGCACTCCTTTCTCTCGCATCCATGGCAGCGATCGCATGTCAGCAACGAGGTTGTTGTATCCGAAGGTGGTGCCTCTTTCTGTAATTGCGAATTGATTGCAGTCGAAGTGCCGGAGCTTTCCTAAGATGGGATCGATGTCCCACGGAGCAAGGAATTGGCCTTTTTTGACGTTGACGGGACGACCACTCCGGGCAGCAGCCGCAAGGAGGTCGGTCTGACGGCAGAGGAAAGCTGGAATTTGTAATAGGTCGATGTTCGTGGCTGCGATTTCAATTTCTTCGGGAGTGTGAACGTCGGTAGTGACGGGCACGCCGAGCTCTTTGCCAATTTCACCAAGGATGCGGCACCCTTTTTCGACCCCGGGGCCCCGGTAGGAATCCACCGAAGTCCGATTGGCTTTGTCGTAAGAGGCTTTGAAGACGAACTTGATCTCGAGTCGGGCCGCGATTTCTTTCAAAGCTCGCGCCATGCGCCAAGCGAAGTCTTCTTCTTCAAGTCCACAAGGGCCAAGAATGAATAAGGGATCACCGGAGCCAACGTTGAAGTTTCCAAGCTCAAAGGTATTCATGAATCTTTGGCGTTGAGGGGTTCTGTCGAGACTTCGTCTAAGAGTTTTCGGAGGTTTTCGGTGGCAATTTTTAGCATGTTATCTTCCGCCTTGTTCAGATTACCTTTGGTTTTCTCGGTGAGCATTTCCAATGAATCTACGACGCTCTTGGCGGCCCGGATGTTGACACTGGTTTCGCCCGTTGCGGGATTTGGGATTCGCCCTAGGAAAAGCCCCCCGTTTTGGGCCTGGAAATAGACAAAAGCAGCAAACCGTTCGTCCGGGGTTTCTGCCTCGGAAGGTGAATCACTCATGAAGCGGAGGCTACCTGAGTCGATCTGAATTCTCAAGAACTGCCTGTTTTTTAAAACTGTCCAAGGGTTGGCCGGGTGAGGCCAAGTGTGACAGCCTGTCGTTCTATGATTGGGTGAAGCGCGACATTATGGCGCACCTGAGATGGTCTCTGTGGATGTTTTCCACGTAGTTAAAGGATTTGAGTGATTGGCACATCTCTTGCCTATAAGATCTGCAAATCACTTTGGCCAAACGGCCGCAATTTTAAAACCAATTTAATTAGGAAGAAACAAGATCATGGGAAAAATTTTAGGAATCGACCTCGGGACAACCAACTCCTGCATGTCTGTCATGGAGGGAGGAGAGGCCACTGTTCTCGAAAATTCAGAAGGTGCACGCACCACTCCATCAGTGGTCGCTTTTGCGAAAAACGGAGAGCGCCTTGTTGGTCAGGCCGCCAAACGCCAGGCCGTCACTAACGCCAAAAATACGGTCTTTTCGGCCAAGCGTCTCATCGGACGTAAGTATGAGGAACTCACCAATGAGGACAGGCGGGTGCCCTATGATATCGTAAAAGCTGAAAATGGTGATGCCCACATCGAGGTTGAAGTTGAAGGCGGGAAGAAGGTATTTTCACCCCAAGAAATTGCCGCGATTGTTCTCGGTAAACTGAAGTCTGACGCTGAATCCAAGCTTGGCGAGACGATCACGGAAGCGGTCATCACCGTTCCCGCCTACTTCAATGACTCTCAGCGTAATGCCACGAAAGCTGCCGGTGAAATTGCCGGTCTCAAAGTTCGCCGCATTATTAACGAGCCTACCGCAGCATCGCTCGCCTATGGGCTTGATTCTAAGGCTGATCAGAAAGTCGCTATTTACGATCTGGGAGGCGGGACCTTTGATATCTCGGTCTTGGAAATTTCCGATGGCGTTTTTGAGGTCCTTGCGACCGACGGTGACACCCAGCTGGGTGGTGATGATTGGGACAACGCTCTGATCGACTTTATTGTGGCTGATTTTAAGGAGAAAGAAGGCATTGACCTTTCAGGTCAGCCTGACGCCCTTCAGCGAATCAAAGAAGAAGCTGAGAAGGCCAAAATCGCCCTTTCTTCATCGCAGAATTACGACCTCAACCTTCCATTTATAACGGCTGACGCCACTGGCCCCAAGCATATTCAGGTTGGTCTCAGTCGTAACAAGCTCGAGCAACTCACTGAGCATCTTTTCGCTCGCACTAGGAAACCAGTCACGGACTGTCTTAAGGAGGCTGGAGTAAGCGCCGGTGAACTCGATGAGCTCGTTCTGGTGGGTGGAATGACCCGCATGCCGAAAGTGGTCGAAACTGCTAAGGAACTAGCCAGTAAGGACCCCCACCAAGGTGTCAACCCCGATGAGGTGGTTGCTATTGGCGCTGCCATTCAGGGTGGAGTGCTCCAGGGCGATGTGAAAGACGTTCTTCTCCTCGATGTCACCCCTCTTACTCTTTCGATTGAGACCGAAGGCAGCCGTGCGACCGCGATGATCGAGCGTAATACAACGGTCCCCGTTAAAAAGTCACAAGTTTTCTCAACTGCAGTTGATAATCAGCCCGCCGTCGATATCCGCATTTGTCAGGGGGAACGTCCGCTCTTCGCTGATAATAAGCTTCTCGGAAACTTCCAGCTCTCTGGAATTGATGGCGCCCCTCGTGGAATGCCCCAAATTGAAGTGACCTTCGATATCGATGCCAATGGAATTCTCCATGTCTCCGCAACCGACAAGAAATCTGGCAAGGAGCAGAAAATTTCCATCGAAGGATCTAGTGGTCTTTCTGAAGAGGAGATCGAGAAGGCCAAGCGCGAAGCCGAAGCTCATGCTGAGGAGGACAAGAAGCGAGCCGAAGCTGTCGACACGAAGAATAAGGCCGAATCCATGGTCTATCAGGTCGAAAAGCAGATTAGCGAACTTCCCGAGGAAGCTCCTGCTGAACTCAAGGAGATGCTCACCGGTAAGCTGGACGCCGTAAAAGGCGCTCTCAAGGCTGAAGATCTCGATCTCATCAAGTCCACTACCGAAGATCTCGAAAAATCCCTCGGTGAACTTGCACAGGCGGCTCAGGCCGCTGGTGGAGCCGGAGGACCAATGCCTGACATGGGCGGAGCCCCTGATATTGATCCCGCTGACGACGACGATGGCGAGCCCCGCCAAGCAAAGGGCAAGGTGGTGGACGCGGAAGTCGTGGACGCCGACAAATAGACCTCTGAAAGAATCTTACGCGTCCCCTTGTTTCAAGGGGGTGTGCGAAACAACCAAACAACCAACATAAAGAAAAACATGGCTAGTATTAAACCACTCGGAAACCGCGTCCTCGTGAAGCGGCTCGAAGCAGAAGCAGTCTCCGCTGGAGGCATCGTTCTTCCTGACTCTGCTCAGGAGAAGCCGCAAGAGGCTGAAGTAACCGCTCTCGGTACCGGAGGTACTGATGAAAATGGCAAAGATATCGTATTCGATGTCAGTGTCGGCGACAAAGTTCTCATCTCTAAATACGGTGGCACCGACGTCAAAGTAAACGGAGAAGATCAACTCATCCTATCGCAGTCAGACATCCTTGGTGTCTTAGAAGACTAATAAACCCACTCTTAAACTTTAAACATTCAATAAAGATATGGCTAAACAACTCCAATTCGATGAAGCAGCACGTCAGACCCTACTCCGTGGTGTCGAGAAGCTCGCCCGCGCCGTTAAGGCAACCCTAGGACCCGCAGGTCGTAACGTCATCCTCGACAAAAAGTTCGGTTCTCCAACTGTGACCAAGGACGGTGTGTCCGTGGCCAAGGAAATCGAGCTCGAAGATCCATACGAAAATATGGGCGCACAGCTCATCAAGGAGGTTTCCTCCAAGACTTCCGACATCGCTGGTGACGGAACGACAACCGCTACGGTGCTTGCCGAAGCCATCTACAAAGAAGGTCTTCGTAACGTCACTGCTGGCGCCAACCCAATCAGCCTTCAGCGTGGTATTCTCGAAGCTTCTAAAGCGATCGTGGCTCAGCTCGCTGAAATTTCAAAGGTAGTAGACTCCGACCCGAAAGAGATCGCGCAGGTCGCAACTGTTTCAGCTAACTGGGACAAAGAAATCGGTAACATCATTGCCGATGCCATGGATAAGGTTGGTAAGGACGGAACAATCACCGTCGAAGAAGCAAAAGGTATCGAAACGACACTCGATGTTGTTGAAGGGATGCAGTTCGATAAGGGATACCTCTCTCCTTACTTTGTGACCGATCCAGAAAGCATGGATTGTGACCTTGAAAATGCTTACATCCTTATTAACGAAAAGAAGATCTCCAACCTCAAGGATCTCCTTCCAGTACTCGAAAAAATTGCCAAGACTGGGAAGCCTCTTCTTATTATCGCCGAAGATGTCGAGGGAGAAGCTCTCGCTGCTCTCGTCGTGAACAAGCTTCGCGGCACACTCAATATTGCAGCGGTCAAGGCTCCCGGATTCGGAGATCGTCGTAAGGCCATGCTCGACGATATTGCGATCCTCACCGGAGGTCGCTGC
>JAQWSX010000207.1 GCA_029242935.1 Akkermansiaceae bacterium | reverse complement strand
GACGCCATCGCCATCGGTGTCTTCAAGAAGCTTAATGACCTCTGAATCTTTTGTGAATTCTTCCCACTTCAGGAAGTCGTTTTGCTTCCCGGACCACTTTTTGTGAAAAGCGGTGCGGTCATCGAGAGTCATATTGGAAATGTCTCCGTTCACGCGGTCGCGCAAAAATCTGCCACCGTGACGGATATCTTGGACTTGAACACGCCAGCGATTGGTTTCGGCAACGTAGACGCGGTTTTGAGCATCGATGCAGATCGCTGTGGCGTTTTGGACCTGATTTTTATCAGCGAAGCGATTGAGCGTAAGGCCTTCGGGAATCGTGATTCTCTTGTCGAGATTGGAAGGGACGAGTTGGGCGTTGAGCGGCAGAAAGGCGAAGAGACAAAGAAGAAGAGTGCGTGGCATAATTTTTTTGGAGGGTTTTCTACGCCGGACGAATCTGGAAAATTTCAACCGAGCCCTGGCAAGACCGCAAAGAAGAGGAGAGGTGTGACCAGATAGTGCCCTGTGGCTAGAATTGAGGTCCTCAAAATTGAAGGCGAAAACCCCTTGGTTTCGAGGTCAGTGCACTCGGTGAAGTTGATATGACAGCGGAATGAAAGGGGGCCTTTATGTTGAAACTGTGGGCAATTACGGGATTGCCCGAAAGATCGGGCTATTTCCAACCGAACCTATAAAATGAAGATAGCAGTTTTTATCTTGGCGGGGATGTTTTTCGTGGGTTGTGAACGCCATGAATCTATGCCTAGTGAGGAAACGGGGCAGCTTCCATGGGTCGAGCCAAAAGGGGGCGATTGGAATGAAATTCAATTTGGTGGAGAAGGATCGGCGCAATGGTCTGACGGGGAGCTCCATCTCGAAGCCGGAGTTGAACTTACTGGTTCACAATTTAGCGGAGAACTCCCCGAGATGCCCTATGAACTTGAGTTGGAAGCCCTCAAGGAAGTGGGTTCAGATTTTTTCTGTGGGTTGACTTTTCCGGTTTCGTCGAAGAATGAGTGTCTTACCTTCATTGTTGGGGGCTGGGGTGGAGGAACGGTGGGGATTTCCTCGATTGATGGGATGGATGCCTCGGAGAACGAAACGACCACTTATGGTAATTTTAAAGAAGGTCAGTGGTATGCTATCCGACTGGTTGTGGAAAAGGGGAGACTCTCAGCCTTTATTGACGGTAAGCAGGTGGTGGATGTCGCGACCGAAGGCCGTAAGCTAGGACTCCGGCCAGGGGTCATTGAATATTGCGCCCCGATGGGTATTGCGGCATGGCAAACCGAGGCGAAAGTAAGGAAACTTCGATGGCGCTCTCTTGCTGATTAGGGCTTGTTTTTTTCAGCGGGGCGCGTTAGTCATCTCCCAACAACTTCTGACGATCGTTTGGAGTGGGTTTTTAAACCCGCTCTTTTTGGTCTCAGGGAACCACGAATCTGGAAATGACCACCGACATTGTTGCCCTCATCGAGTTTTATGAAAAAGAAAAGGCCATCGAACGCGAACGCGTTGTGGAGGCCCTTGAGTATGCTTTTTGTTCCGCCTACCGCAAAATGGTCCCTGGTGCCGATGCTATCGAGTCTCTTCGTGCCGAGATCAATGAGAAGAAGGGTGATACCCGCATTTTTGCCAGCCTGGAGGTAGTTGCCGATGATGACTACGTAGACAAGTTCAACGAAGTGCCCGTTGGGATAGCCAAGAAGAAAGAAGAGACATCCGAAATCGGCTCGCATCTTGATTTTGATGTCACTCCGAAAAACTTTGGGAGAATCGCGGTTCAGACTGCAAAGCAGACCATGATGCAGCGTCTGCGTCAGGCTGAGAAGGAGAAGATTTATGACGAATTCAAGGATCGGGCTGGCGATATTGTTAGTGGCTCTGTTCGTCGTTTTGAAAAGAGTGACGTCATGGTCGATCTTGGGAAGTTTGAGGCTCGTATGCCTTCGAAAGAGCGCGTTGGCACTGAGGATTACTCTGTTGGAGATCGGATCCGCTGCTACGTCGTTTCGGTTGATAACGAAGGACGCGGACCGGAAATTATCCTTTCCCGCAGTCATCCCAACTTCGTTCGCCGACTCTTTGAGTCAGAGGTCGCCGAAATCTCTGATCGCACCGTTGAACTTCGCTCGGTTGCCCGAGAGGCCGGATATCGCACCAAAGTGGCGGTTTATACCCACGACGACAAAGTCGACCCTGTTGGAGCTTGCGTCGGCCTCCGTGGAGCGCGCGTCAAAAATATCGTTCGTGAGCTTAATAACGAGCGCGTCGATATCATTCGCTGGAACGAGGATGTGGCCGAGTTTGTCACCGAGGCTCTAAAACCAGCCATTGTTCGCAGCCTTAGCCTCGATAATGAAAACCGTGTTGTGAATGTTACTGTTGACGAGGAAGACCTTTCGAAGGCGATCGGCCGCCGTGGCCAGAACGCCCGCTTGACTTCTAAACTCACCGGGTGGGACGTCCAAGTCCGTAAAGACGAGAGCCAGCACGAACAATTTGAAGCTCGTGTCGATGATGCGGCGACTCACCTTGCCGAAGCTCTCCAAATCGATGACGCGACTGCTGGTAAACTTTTCCGCGCTGGGGGTGTCACCGTTGACATGGTGTCCCAAATGCCTGCCTCATACATTGCAAGTGCAATTGAGGTGGACCTAGAAGAGGCGACCCGGATTTTGAACGCCGCCAGAGGAGAGAATGTCGGACCGGATACTTCCGAGGTTGCTGAAGCACCTGTGGAGACTCCGGTAGAGATCGAAGTTTCTGCCGAAGAAACTCCCAAAGGATAACGAAGGGAAATTTCCCGCATTTGATACATAATCATACCTGACCCACCGAAAGACCCGCATTAGCATGGCCGACGACAAAGAAAAAAAAGATGAGGTTCTCGACCTCTTGAGCGAGAAGCCCAAGCCATCGCGTCGCGAACGGCAACGTCAGGAGGCCGCTAAGGTGCAGACTGTGGACGATAAGAAAAAGGCAGCTCTCGATCTCGGGATTGAGGAAGACCAGCCTAAGAAAAGTAGCGTTCGCAAAACAGAAAATTCTGGGAAGGATATCCTCCCGAGTATTTCCAATCGTCTAGAGGATAAGGCTGATCCGGATTTCGTGAAAACTCCGGCTCCAGCCGAAGAATCTGTCGCTGCCTCGGAAAATCCTTCCGACGACAGCGCGGATGAGGGCGAAGTCGATGGTAATGTCATCAGCATAAAACCTCCCATTATCGTAAGTGATCTTGCAGAAAAGATGGGCAAGATGGCTTTCGAGATCATGGCGGATCTCATCAAGTTGGAGGTTTTTGTAGCTCCGACTCAGGCTATCGAACCGGAGATTGCTGAGAAGGTCTGTGAAGCTCACGGGTTTGTTTTTGAGCGTGAAAAGCGTGCAAAAGGTGGTGGCGTTCACAAGGAGGAAGAGGTTTTCGAGGAGCCAGAGCCAGAGATTGAAGAGCCCGAAGAACAGCTGGCTTACCGTGCTCCCATCATCACCTTTATGGGACATGTTGATCATGGAAAAACCTCCTTGCTCGACTTTATTCGCGAAAGCCGCGTTGCCAAAGGCGAAGCCGGAGGCATCACCCAGCATGTGGGTGCATACAGCGTGCAACACGGAGATCGTAGCATTACCTTTCTTGATACTCCGGGCCATGCCATTTTCTCTAAGATGCGTTCACGTGGTGCCGATGTCACCGACATCGTTGTCGTGGTGGTCGCAGCGGACGATGGTATCATGCCGCAGACCGAAGAGGCGATTAAACATGCTAAAGCCGCAGGTAAAACGATCATTGTCGCTATTAATAAGACAGATCTTCCTGCCGCTGACCCGATGCGTGTCATGACCCAGTTGATGGAGCACGAACTTGTTCCTTCTGAGATGGGAGGAGATACCGAGTGTATCAAGGTTTCGGCCGAGACTGGTGATGGAATCGACGAATTGCTGGAACTTATGGCGTTGCAGGCCGAGGTTCTCGAGCTTCGCGCTAATCCTAAAGCCAACGTTCGTGCATCGGTTATCGAAGCCAGCGTTAAGGCCGGGCGCGGAGCAACTGCCACCGTTATTGTCGAAAGTGGAACTCTCAAGAAAGGGAAACCATTTATCTGTGGGCCTTTCGCCGGTAAAGTGAAGGACATGATCGACGATCAAGGTAATTCAGTAAATGAAGCTGGCCCCTCGACTCCGGTCGAAGTGCTTGGGTTTGCAGAGCTGCCAAACGTGGGAGATTCGCTTGTGGAGATGGATTCTGATCGCGTGGCTAAGAAGCTGTCCGAAGAGCGTTTGGTCGAGCTTCGTAAGGACCGCCTCGTGCAGCCGAAAAAGAGCCGTCTAGAGGATATGCTCCAAACCGTTTCTGGAACAGGAAAGGCCAAGCTTAATTTAATCCTTCGGTCTGACGTGCAGGGAACTGCCGAGGCCATCAAGAACGCAATCATGGAGATTGAGTCCGAGAAGGTGGAGGCCAACTTTATTATTGCTGGGGCTGGTGCGATTAACGAGTCCGACGTCCTCATGGCAAGCTCCGCCGATGCCATCATCCTCGGCTTTAACGTCAAGGTGGACGGTAAAGCTGTCAAAGCGGCTAAGGCGGAGGGGGTTCAAGTGAAGCTTTACTCCATCGTTTACGAGCTAATTGATCAGGTGAGGGAGTCGATGCTGGGGATGCTCGATCCTGAGGTTCGCGAAACCGTCATTGGCCGAGCCTCCGTTAAACAGGTCTTTAAAGTCAACAAGGGCCGCGCCGCTGGTTGTGTCATTAAAAGTGGTAAAGTCACCCGTTCGGCACACGCTCGCGTTCTTCGCGGTAAGCAGCCGGTCTTTGACGGTAAGATGTCGACTCTTCGTCGCCATCAGGACGAGGTGGACGAGGTCAAGCAAGGCATTGAGTGTGGAATCCGCCTAGGCTCCTTCAACGAATACGAGGAAGGCGATGTTATCGAGTGCTATACTCTAGATAAGATTGATCAGACCCTTTAAGTCACACCGGAATGGCAAAGCGACAGGATCGGGTCAATGAGCTGCTGCGCCGCGAAATCAGCGCCGTTTTACAACGTGATTTCGAGTGGAAAAACGCTCTCGTTACTGTCAGTGATGTCGATGTTACTCAGGATCTTAAGGAAGCTAAGGTTTTCGTGAGCATTCTCGGAGGATCTGCTCCTGGGATTCTTGATCAACTCGATCGGAAGCGCGGCTTCATTCAGGGTAAGGTTTCGAAGCGGGTGGTTCTCCGAAACACTCCGGTTCTGATGTTTCGTCAGGATAAATCTGCGGTTCGTGGCGTTGAGGTAGTCAATTTGCTCGATGAAGTATCTCAGCTTCCGACGGCTCCGCCGGAGGACGAAGAGGATTAAACTCGCTCTCTATCTGATTGCAGTTTGGTTCAGATGATGAATTTTGGACCCTCAATTTCGGGATTTTTCTGGTGACTGGATCTGTGTTCTTGGAGTTTGTGAATTGTTTATTGGTGCGGTTCGTTAGGGAAAAATTTTCACTTCAAAATGAGCTGGAAATTTATTTAGCCTGCCGGCCATGCTTAAAACATTTGGAGAACACGGAAGAGCCGGAGACAAATGTGGACGATTGGTAAGAATGCTCGGGTCATCACTATTGATGCCGTTGATCGCCGTCTCGTCGCCCGGAATCGTTTTAGGAATTCCGCCAATACATTCGATGGTGTTCGCCTGAGAATTAGAGATGAAAAGCCCCAGGGGTTGCCAATTTTTTTTTGCGATCCGTCCGGTTGAAGCTCGTGAAGGTTCATTTGACGATCGTTCACGAGAAGAGAGAGAATTTTACGGTGCTTATGCCACCTTGCGGGGTAGTTCTCCGGCTTTGGTGTCTGAGCCTTATTATTTTTATTTGGATGACGTGAGAAATCAAGCCAGAGAGCGTAAGCTGCACACGGCAGCTGCTCACGCTTAGGGTCTAATTTAGGATGATTTTTTTGACTATGATGTTAACGTCTCTGCCCAATGGGGAAACGTTAATGGGCTCGATCATTCCGCTTACTTTGTTCACGCCGAACTTGGTCATACCTTTGGACACCCCGTGTTTCGGCTTGGATAAATTACGGGAGTGGTGATGACGATCCGGGTGATCGCGACAGTGGTCGATTCGCCGAATTGTTTGGGGCTCCGTTTGGGCTATACGGATTCATCCGATTCTTTACTGCCGAGAATACGGTTAACCCAGCGCTTTCTCTTTCGTTTAAGCCAGCTGATGAAGTAAAAGTGGAACTTTACCTTCGCAGTTACTCACTTGCCAGTGATACCGATGCTTGGGTCCGCGGCGGGGCGGCAGTGCCTGGAGGTCGGCGGGATCCTTTGGGAAATAGTAGTCGGCATATCGGAGAAGAAATTGATCTCCGTGTTCGTTGGCAGGAAACTGATCAATTGCTTTTCAATACCGGCTGGGCTCACTTCATGCCTGGCGAATTCGTGGATGATACCGGTCTCTCGGAAGATAGCACTTTAGTCTACTTTCAGGGCAGGTTTGACTTTTAGATCATCTGTTAAGATTGCTGACTATAGCTTGTGGTTTTAGCGGTCCCGATTTGAAGATCCTTGGGGAAGTTAGATTTTTTCACACCGCTTTGGCGTATTTTAGAAATAGGCATCGGGTAATAAAACAATCAAGAGAAAGGCGGCTCTAGTTTGCTGGAGCCGCCTTTTATTCTGAGTCGTTTTTTGATTGATTAGACGAACAGTGGCTTCATGTGACGCTCAAGGAGGTTGTGAGTGACGCACTCAGAAATGACTTCGTCGTTTGCCTTGAGGGCGTCGAGGTAGCGGTCTCCCATTTGAGCTGCGATCTTGAATCCAACGTGAAGGAGTTGGCGAACGTTAGCATTGTAGTTGGGGTTGCTTTGGTCATGAGTGAGGGCGCTGACATACTGTTCGCTGGTCCAGTCGTTCACTTCTTCGGCGCTAGGGAGCTGGGAGTGGTCGATGTCGATGACGGTGGCGTAAGGCTCGCAAAGCGCTTCTTTTTTATCGAGAGCCTTGGCGTAGATTTCTTTGGCGAGCTCGAGAGCATCTCCTCCGGCGGTGGCGAGGCCGATGACTTCTTCAAGCCAGTTAGTGCCGGCAGTCTTGATGTGAAGTCCTGCGCCAGTTCGGGTGATGGCTTTTTTGATAGGCTCGTAGATGGAAAATTTATCGGAACCGGAGTGCACCGAGAGTTTCAGAGTTTCAGGAAGGCCGTAAGCTTTCACGGCGTGGGAAAGGATAGCTAGGTCATCGTTAAATTCTTGCTCGAATTGCGCGACATCACCCACGTAATCGACTCCTTTGTTAAATCTGCCTGTGAATTTTGGGGCTATGGTTTGAATGGGAATCCCTTGGTCGGCGATGGCGGCGAGGATAATAAGCATCTCGGCTGGAACTTGAGGCTTGTCTGTCTCGTCCATCGATACTTCGGTGACAAAGTCGTCGGAGCCGCCTTTAGCTGCTACGATGTAATCGTAGATGGCTTTGGCCTTCTGGGTTGCTTTCAGGAACTGGTTAGCGGTTTGTTCAACGAGTTCTCGAGAAATTTCCAGAGGTGCCTCGATGCCTTCAACCGTGACGGAGCCAATGAGTTCTGAGTGCTTGTTGATAAAGGTTTCGATGTCGGCCGGGTCGGCTGCTTCGCCAATGTCATCGGCAACGTCGAGAGTGAAGAAGTCACACGGAGCGATGAAGCGATCGACTGTGCCAAGGTTGATGTGATCTGCATCGAGGAGGTATTGGCCTGACCAGCCAAGGTCAGCGACGGCTTTGTCAGCAGCATCGCGAGTGGATTGAGGTTCTGAGCCAATGATTTCGTGCTCACGATTGGACTTGTTCCAGGTCGGACAAATGTCGACCCCGAGTTTCTTGGCGGCGACGAATGCTTGAAGTTGAGCGTGTGCTCCGTGGGCGAAACGATCGCCAACACCAAAGGTGAATTTAGGACAGGTTTTCATAATTTGTTGAAGTAGGTTATTTTGGAGTTTTATGTCGGGCCAAGTAATGTCGATGCCATCGGGTTTCACGGTGGAAGGTGAGGCGATTTGAGAGAAGTATTTTCAAGGGTGGAGTTTAGTTATTAACGGTAATAACTGCCTTAATGGCGCCAAGTTTAGGGTCGGTAAATTTATCGAACTCGGTGGGAACCTCCTTAATGTCAAGGCGGTGAGTGATCCAGGCTTTGGTGTCGATGTCTCCAATCTCGATGATCTTAATGATCTCATCGAAGTCGGCGGGGAGGGCATTGCGCGAAGCGAGCAGAGTTTGCTCGCGACGGTGGAAGACGGGAGCGTGGGGGAAGGTGAGGTTTTCCGTGGTAATACCAACGTAAACGATACGTGAGGTGAAACCGCCGTATTCGAAACAGGTAGACATCGATTTGACCGAGCCGGTGGCATCGATGACGACGTCGGCAAGCTTGCTGTCAGTCATTTCTTCCAGTTTTTTGAGGTGAGATCCGTCCATGCTGTATTGAACTCCATGTTCAATACCGAGGTTGTCGGCACAGAAGTCTAGTCGGCTTTGAACCATGTCCATCACGATGACATTGACTTCAGGCATGAGCTTGAGGAATTCGAGGCAGGAAAGTCCGATGGGGCCAGCGCCGATCACGATAACGGTTTCGCCCGGCTTGGGGTTGCCGCGGTGGACGGCGTGGTATCCGATAGCGAGAGTTTCAACGAGCGCGAGTTCGTCGTAAGAAAGATTGTTGCCGACATGAAGCTTTCGGGCTGGGACAGTCCATTTTGCTTTTCGAAGTCCGCCGGGGCCGTGAACGCCGATGACTTGGACGCCTGGGCAGCAGTTACTGTTTCCTTTTTGTGATGTCGAACTGTGCGGATCGTTGACGTAGGGCTCAAGCGAGCATTTGTCACCTACCTTAACGTTGGTTACACCTTTGCCGATGGCTACCACTTCGAGGCCAAGCTCGTGTCCGGGAGTGCGCGGATAATCAAAAAAAGGAAATTTTCCGAGGTAGCAGGAAAGGTCGGTTCCGCAAATACCCATGCGATGAGTTTTGACCAGAGCTTCGCCGGGGCCGGGAGATTGTTCGTCAGCGATGTCGATCGAGCTGATTTCTTTTGGGTTGGTGAATTCGATTGCGTAAGACATTGCGAAAGTGGGTAAATTGTTGTGCCAAGTTTATTCCTGAGGTCGGCCGTAAGGGTGAGTTTTAGGAAGGATAAAAAAAGGGAGTAACCTTTTTAGATTGGGCTCTGTGATTAGTTATTTTCGTGAAGGCCTTCAAGGTGGCCGAGGTTTTTGACGGGGGCGAAGATGGCTTGCACTTGGGCTAGGAGGGACCGATCGATGGGCTCGGCGAGCCACTTATCCCATTTTTTGATATTCTCGGGGTTTGCTGATCCCGCAACTGTTGAGGAAATGTCTGTATGTTCGCACGAGAATTGGAGAGCGAGCTGGGCGAGGTCGACACCGTTGTCTTGGCAAAGTTTTGCAGCACTACGAGCTGCGGCCTTGACCTCTTCGGGTTCCTTGAGCCAATCGGGGAGTGGCGCGTTTGTGAGTAGTCTGGCAGAGAACGGCCCGGCGTTAATTGCTCCGATGTTTTGTTCCTTGAGCCGTGGAAGGAGGTTTTCGACGAAGGCCGTGTTTTGGAGGGTGTATTGATTGTAGGAGAGGACGCAGTCACAGGTGTCTTCGATTTGATCGAGGACGGTATTGAAGGTCTTCATAGGATAGCATGAAAATCCGATGGCACGAACCTTGCCTTGTTCTTTTGCCTTGAGCATGGCGGGCCAGGTTTCCTCCCAGATTTGAGAAAGGTGAACAAACTCGACGTCGTGCATTAGTAGGACATCAAGGTGATCGGTGCCAAGGCGGTGAAGGGAAATGTGAAGGGATTCCTCGACGCGCTTAGCGGAGAAATCGAAATGAATATCGGAGTAGCGGCCGAGCTTGCTTCCGAGTAGGTAGTGATCACGTGGGATTCCTTTGAGCCCTTGGCCGAGCATTACCTCAGACATTCCACGGCCGTAAAACGGAGAGGTGTCGATGAAGTTCATACCAAGGTCCAATGCGGTGACTGTAGATTTCATCACTTCATCGATATTGACCGAGCGGAATTCAGCTCCCAAAGACGATGCTCCAAAGGAAAGAACGGGAAGATCAATGTCGGTTTTCCCGAGAGGTCTGGTTTTCATATTTCAGGAAAAAATGCCGTCAGATTAGGGTCTGTAGGAAATTTGTCTGACTGATTTATTTTGGGAAAGCAAAATCAGAAAATTTTTTATTTTACAAATTTTTCGCGATTTTTTCGCTACCCAAAAACGGCTGATTTGTTTAGAGATTTTTTAGTTTGGTGGGCCAAGAAGCGTGGTGGTATTGGCGGAGGAGTGCATATAAACGATGCGCTTCCGATCAATCCAGCTCCGCTCATTGGTGGTCAAAATTGGTATGATAATGTTTGTTCGATCGAAAAAATCTAATTCTTGCGTATATGACTCCCGAAGCTGCAGTGGCCCAACTCGCGGCATCACTTCTCGCCCACGAGATTGATGCCTCGGTTCTCGCTTCCCTCCAACAGCCGGAAACCGCTCTTATTCTTAATAAAATTGAGCCCTTGGTGGCTCCTTTTTTGGATAAGGAATGGGACGAGCAGGACTTTGAAGATGCTGCCGTGGAATACTGTAGACTCTTCATATTGAACCCGGTTGCTCCGGCTCGCGCGGCAGCCTATGATGAAAAAAACTCCTTGGAGGTTGCTGGTAGAATTCAGTTTATGCTGGATTCGGGGTTTCTGGAATTACCGAAGCGCTTTAAAATATTGGCGCCGGATCATGTTGCGCTTTTACTTTTAGTTTACGGCACGCTGGAAGGAGATGATTCCATCCAGTTCAAAAACGATAATCTAGCCTGGCTCCAAGATTTTTCAGGGCGACTGGAAAACGAGTGTCAGCACCCTCTCTACCTCCTTGCGGCAAAGATCCTGAGAGTGGTTTGATATTAGCCGGTAGCTTCTGCCCTCGGTTCTTAGTAGGGTTAGTTTCCCTTAGGTGAGTGCTTCCAGGATCGCCTTGATTTCTTGTGCCGCGCAGGTGTCTGCGTCTGGTTTTGGGAAGACTTCAGCCGAGAGATAACCCGTGTAGCCGACTGTTCTGAGGGCGGCGACAATCGGAGTAGTGTCGGTGTGTCCAAAACCCATAGCAGACCGGTTGGAGTCAGCGAAGTGGACGTGTCCAGTGTGCTTGCCCGCAGCGATGATGGCTTGGGCGACGTCGCTCTCTTCGATATTCATATGAAAGAGGTCGGCAAGAAGTACGATGTTATCGAGATTGTTGTCTTCGATGTATCTTGCTCCCTCCTCAAGGTGATTGATGAGGTTCGTCTCGTAGCGGTTGAGAGGTTCGTAAATGAAGGGGACATCGTATTTCGAGGCGACTTCTCCGGCAGCTTTTAGCGCTTCGGCTAGCCAGTTGAGAGCTTGCTCTCGGGAAATTTCTCCGCCCCATCTTCCCTGCATGGAGCCAAGGATGGCGGGAGCACCGAGTTGACCACCGAATTCAATCATCTGGATGATGAAGGCGAGGGCCTTTTTACGAACTTCGGAATCGGCATCGGTAAGAGAGAGACCATGCTTGACCATACCTGCTCCCGTTCCGACCGCTGCGATACCAAGGTCGTGTTCGGAAGCGAGAGCTTTTACTTCATTGGCGGAGATGAAGTCGGGGCCGGGTAAAAAGAGTTCGACAGAGTCATAGCCATGTTTTTTAGCGGCGGAAAACCCCTCGGGAAGGGGTTGGTGGAAAACGAAGGGGCCGGCGGCGGCTTCGGGAACTTGAGAGAGTGTGATCGCGGATTTCATAGCAAAGTTTGAGTTTCAAGCTGGAAGCGAATTAAACAGATTCGAGGATGACGTTTCCGTAGGCGGTAGGGTCGCCGGTGCGGATGAGGCCGATGGACTGTGGCACGAGTTTTTTGAAATCATTGTGAGCGAGACGAGTGACTTCAACTTCTGGATTGAGTCCTTTGAAGGCATCGAATTGGGCGTCGTAGTTTGTGATAACCCCCTCGGGGTTAGTAGTTAAGAATTCCTCAGCCTGCCAGATGCGGCCGACTTTGAAGTTATCTTTAAGGAGTCCAAGGAGATCGGTAATAAGTGGAATTCCTTTGGTGAGAGAGAGGTCGACGACCTCGATTTCGTTCCAGTAGGGGAAAGCCCAGTCAGCAATGACCAAGGTGTTGGTATGGCGAATCCGAGAGAGGAGATCGTTTACAGCCGGGTTGAGAATTCCTTCTTGAAGCATGGTGACAAGAAATTTGTCAGGCTAATTAGGGATGACCAGCAGATTTAGTCGAGGTCTGGATAAGATCCTAGAATTTTGACTAGCGAACAGTGTGTTTCTAGAATGTCCAGAGCTTCCCTGACTTCTGGGTCCTCGCAGTGGCCAGCGAGGTCGACATAGAAAATATAATCCCAGTCCTTTTGTTTAGATGGTCGTGATTCAATTTTAGACATGTTAATAGCGAAAGAATCAAAGGCTTGCAGGGCCTTTACGAGTGAGCCTGGTCGATGATGAACGGCAAAAAGAATACTGGTGCGGTCTTTTCCGGTGGAGGGACAATTTTTTTCACCGATCACTAGGAAGCGAGTTGTATTAGTGGCACGGTCTTGGATTGCAGTATCGAGCATTTTGAGCTCGGCCATTTCTGCGGAAAGCGGGCCTCCCATAGCGGCGGCTCCATCACTCGCATATTTTTTGGCAAGGTGAGCAGCTTTGGTTGTAGAAGAGCACTCGACGAGATCGGCATTGGGGAAATTTCGAAGGATCCAGTTTCGACATTGTCCAAATACCTGCGGGTGGGAGTAGAGGGTTTTAATCTGCTCGCGGGGAATGGCCGCCATGAGACCATTTTCGATACGCATGAGAATTTGAGCACAGATCCGGAGAGGAGAATCGACGAAAAGATCTAGGGTAGAAGAAACGGCACCTTCGGTGGAGTTTTCGATGGGTACTACTCCATAACTCGAGTGGCGGCGGGTGACGTGGTCAAAAACCTCAGCGAAGTTTGGCTGGGCCGTGTATTCCACCGAGTGGCCGAATTTGGAGATAGCGGCCTGATGGGTCCATGTTCCTTCGGGACCGAGATAGGCGATTTTTAGATCGTCTTCGAGGGAAAGGGCGGCCGACATAATCTCGCGGTAAATTGCGCGAATCGATTTTTCAGGGAGGCGACCCTGGTTTTTGGCAGCAAGGGACTTGAGTAGGGCGTCTTCGCGCTCGGGAGCGTAGATTTGAAGGTCTTCCTTTTTTTTAATCTTACCGACCTTGTGGACGGCTTCGGCCCGTTGGGAAAGTAGGTTAAGCAGTTGGGTGTCGATCGCATCGATCGTTTTTCGGATTTCGTCAAGAGGCATAAAATCGATTGGTTATTCTTCTTTGCTGGAATCGGAATCGCCAGCTTCCGGCTCTTTTTCAGCTTCTTCGGATGTTTGCGCAGCCTCTTCGGCTGGTTTTTCAACTGCGGAGAGTGCGAGTTGTGTCTCGGCCTCTTCGGTGGAGGTGGCTTTCTCTTTTTTTTCGTCATCGTCATCTTCTTCGGTTCCATCGGGAAGTTCGACCTTACGAAGTTCCCCAATGTTGGGGAGTTCTTCGATGTTGGTGATGCCGAAGTGCTCCAGAAAAAGCTCAGTGGTGGCGTAGAGGAGAGGACGGCCCGGAAGGTCGGCACGTCCCGATATTTTGACGAGTTCTCGGTCGAGCAGTTTTTGCAGCATGCCATCGCAAGAAACACCCCGGACGGCTTCGAGCGCTGATTTGGTGACTGGTTGGCGATAGGCGATGATTGCAAGGGTCTCCATGGCCGGTGGGCTGAGTCGCTCGGGCTTGCGACCTGGGAAAAGGAGCTTCACAAATCCTGCGTAGTCAGCCCGGGTGTAAATTTTCCATCCTTTCGATCTTTCTGCGACTACGAAGGAACGACCGCTCGTGTCATAGATTTTATTAAGTTCGACAAGGGCGCCTTTAATTTCGTTTTCGCCAGTTTCAGCCAGAGCTTCTAGATCGAGCACTCTCTCGGGACTATCGGGAGCCGGGGCGTTTTCCGGGTTCTCGGTAATTGAATCTTCCGAAAATTCGGCGGCACGGGCCCGAACGAGTCGAGCTAATTCGGATGACGGGAGGGGAGATTCTGAGGCGACGAGCAAAGATTCAAGAATTGAGGAAAGATCCATAAAGCAAGTCGCAGATTAGGAGACTCGAGCGGAATTTCAAGAGCATGGTGGAAAGATGATAAAATGGATGTGGAAAATCAGCTTGCCTCGGGCTGTTAAAATAACTAAAGAACCCGGCCATTTCCAATCCTCAGCTTGTTTTTAGGAAATGGTATAAGATTAGATTTTCCGTCCCAACCCATTGATTTATGGCTAAAAAAGTTGCTAAAAAGAAGACTGCCAAGAAAACGGCCAAAAAGGCTGCCGTAAAGAAAACGGCTAAAAAGGCTGCCGTAAAGAAAACGGCTAAAAAGGCTGCCGTAAAGAAAACGGCTAAAAAGGCTGCCGTGAAGAAAACGGCCAAAAAGGCTGCCGTGAAGAAAACGGCCAAAAAGGCTGCCGTGAAGAAAACGGCCAAAAAGGCTGCCGTGAAGAAAACGGCCAAAAAAGCTGCCGTGAAGAAAACGGCCAAAAAGGCTGCCGTGAAGAAAACGGCCAAAAAAGCTGCCGTGAAGAAAACGGCCAAAAAGGCTGCCGTGAAGAAAACGGCTAAAAAGGCCGCAGCGGTAGTCAAATCCGAGTCGGTTACCGTTAAGAAGGTTGCTAAGAAAGCGATAAAGCGCGCTAAGAAAAAAGTCGTAGAGGTGGAGGAATTGCCTCCGGTTGTTGTGAAGCGGCGTTATGTGAAGCCTGAGAAGGTCGCGAAGCTTACCATTTTTGAGAAAAAGCAGCGCCAACGCCTATTGGACCTCCGTGATCAAATTACAGATGTGATGCATGGAATTCAGAATGATACCATCAAGAATGGCGCCGAAGGAAGCGACGCCAGCGGGTCGGGAATGCACCAAGGCGATGCCGGATCAGACGCTTATGACCGTGACTTTGCCCTAAATATGCTCTCTAAGGAAGCAAATGCACTTGGGGAAATTGAAGAGGCCCTTCAGCGGCTTGAGCTTGGGACTTACGGAATTTGCGAAGAATCAGGACAAAAAATCCCGAATCCTCGTCTTGAGGCTATGCCTTTTGCCCGTCTTACGGTGGAGCGGCAGGCTGCTAGAGAGAGAGAGAATTCAACCCGAGATTTCTCGAGCCGTGAATTCGGCTTTAATTAAGCCAAGTCAATCGATCAAATTTGCCCTTAAATTTTTTTTCGACGGTTTGTTTGTTTTTTCAAGTTGTTAGTCTACTAATTGAGTCGTTATGAATAATTTACTCCCGATCGCCGCTTCTTGCCTCATAGCCGGTGGAGCCATTGGTTACGTTGTTGGCAACAACGGCAGCGAAGCGGCAGCCACCGAAAATGTTGCGGACAAGAAAAAACCCCGGGTCTCAGGGAGTTCACGATCGGTAGGGCGCTCTAACTCTGGCTCAACAGCCTCGAAAAGCCCGATTTCCGGAAAACCTAGCAATTACGAGGAGGTTTCCAAGGTTCCTAGTCAAACAGCACGCGTCCAGTCCCTAGTCGACCTCTATTCGAATATGACCAGCGAAGAGCTCACTGAAGCGGCCGAGAAGCTGAAGGGTCTCCCCATGGGAGAGCGGTTTCTTGCCGGTTCGTTGCTCTATGCAGCTTGGGCCGAGGTTTCTCCTTATGACGCCATGGACCACGCAAATGGTCAGAGGGGTTGGGAGTCGATGATGATCAAGCCAGGGATTCTCCAGAGTTGGGCCGCTAGTGATCCGAAGGCCGCGGCTGATTACTATGCATCCAACAAATCACAGTTTGCGAGTATGGGAATGATGGGTCGCATGGGGGGCGGAACCGGTGGCGCGACCATCGCGAAGGAATGGGCCAAGCAGGATCCTGAAGGGGCTCTGGCTTGGGCCAAGAGTCTTGAAGGCAGAGACGGAAATGACGCAACATCAAAGGTTCTAGCTCAAATTGCGACCACTGATCCTGAGCGTGCAGCCGGATTGACTTCGGGTTTGGAGGGAGACGCCCTCAACAAGGCTAATGTAGACATTGCCAAGGAATGGGCCAAGGCTGACTGGGATGGGGCCGAATCATTCATTGATGGGCTCCCTGCTGACCAGCGCGGCGATGCTTTGGGCGCAGCCGTAAGATCACTAGCCGACGACAACCCAACTTTGGCAGCCAAGAAGGCTTTAGAGATTCCTGAGGGCGACTCTCGGGACGAGGCAATTGAAAGCGTTGCCGAGTCAATGTCTCGTGAGAATCCGGCAGACGCGGCAGCTTGGGTGGTGGCCAACGGCTCTGAAAAAGCTCAGCGTGATTCTATGCGGAACGTAATCGGTAACTGGGTGGTTCAGGATCCCTCTGCAGCAAAGGCTTGGGCGGTTGCTCAGCCAGACGGCGATCTTCGAAACTCTGCGGTTTCGTCATATGTGATGAGTGATAACAATGGCTCACCCGCGGAAAACATAGAGCTTGCAGAAACTATCACGGATGAGCGCTCGAGGGGTTGGTCCATCGGAATGACGACGATGCGCTGGATGGGGGAGGACCCGAAGGCAGCCTCCAATTATCTCGAATCCTCCGAGTTCATTGACGAGGGAATGAAGAAGCGAATTCTTGGCCGCAGCGGCCGATAGTGTCCGGTGCAAGCAGTAGGCCTAGATTTAGGCCCCATCTTCTCCAATCGCAGTCTTGCATGTCGGCGGAGGAGTTGTTTCTCTTTGCATCATCTTATGTCGAATTTCTCCGAAGTGATTTGTCGTCCTACCAAGTGGTTTATTTGGCGGGCTGTTTTGATGCTGGTCATGTTCGGCGGATTTGGGGCCTATTTCCTTTACGATTGGAGGATTGGATATCCCCAAAAAAACTATGTGGTCGCCAACTATACCGCTTTTAACAAGGCGGGAGAAGCTTGGACTGTTGATGCAAACCGGGCTACCCCGGACGTTTGGAATGCCTTTGTCGAAAAACAGACCATTATTTTTGATGAGGATCGATCGATCTATCCTTCCGATACTGACTTCGAGGAAAAGTGGCCCGAAATCTTGAAGCAAATGGCTAATCATGAAAGTGATGATCGTTGGGCTGATTACAGTGGTGAGAAGGGCTGGCCTCAGAAGGTAAATCTCGAAGATGACCCGAAAACGGCCGAGCAAATTCGGCAGCAGTTGTACGCAGCGTGTGTCTGCTTCTTGCTCACCGCAATTGCCTTGTTCTTTCTGATGCGGACCAGGGGTCGTTTTATGAAGGTCGATGAGGAAGGCTACTATCCTCCGGGAGGCTCTTTGATTCCATTTCCGACTATGAAGACCCTTGATATGCGGAGATGGGAAACTAAAGGACTCGCGACCTTAGTTTATGAAGTCGATGGGAAGGAGAATAAGGCCAAGATCGACGGGATGGTTTATGGGCAATTCAAAGAGGAAGACGGCGCTCCGGCTGAGGCCCTATTCCAAAAAGTTCTGGAAAATTTCGAGGGTGAGGTGATTGAGCTTGTAGACGAAAATGAAAACGAGGAAGTTGATGAAGGGGGCTTAAAAGTTGATGATGAGGGGGCTTCCGGCGAGGGCAACTCCGACGATTCTGTCGGAAAGGAGTGAATTTTAGGGATTGCCAATTAGGTGGACTCCCAGTAATCCAAAAGGCCATGGCAGAAAATATCCAAGAAAAAGTCACCGAAATCATCGTGGAGCAGCTCGGCGTTAGCGCTGATCAAGTGAAGCCCGAGTCAAAAATGATCGAAGATCTTGGCGCCGATTCCCTTGATGCAGTTGAACTCGTTATGGCTGTTGAAGAGGAGTTCGGTATCGAGGTCCCCGACGAAGAAGCCGAGAAGCTCATCAGCGTTGGCGACATTATATCCCACGTCGAGAAAGCTCAGGCCTAGTTCTGACTTTGGTTCATTTAAACCAATTTTTAGAATGGTAGGTTCCCGAGTGGAACCTGCCATTTTTATTGGCCAGTTTGCCGATGATAAGCGATACTTTCCACGAAGATGGTTACTCAAGATGATTTCCAATACGCGATGGAGACGACCCGGGTCATTCATGAACCGGATCGTCGCATTGAAACATTTGGTGCGACTCGTTTTGAATTCGAAATTCTCAGCGAGCCAATGGATAGTGTGGGGAAAGTTTGTATTCGGCGCGGAGAGGTCGAGGCTCAAAAACCCCAGTTGATCAAACCTGATGGCTTCAGTGAAATCGAGTTGGAGGGATTTGATCCCAAAGTGCTCCGTGTCATAGAGCATTTTAAAGAACAGGGGGTTGACCTGAGTTTTCTGCAATATGGTTTTCAGTTCAAGCGTTCCGATATATCAAAGGAATTCGTGCACGACCAGCTTGAGAACGTGAGTGATAAGGCGTTAGAGGCAGTGAGAGTTTCCGGCAATCCCTCTCTCGCCATCATTCAGAGCGTCGATGATGCTTGGGAAGTTGGGGTTATGAAATTCACTCTCGACATGATCATGAAGTCACAAGACATCAACCGCTTTGATCTAAAGCGGCGCGGTTTGATTTAGGAATGGTTTCTAAATGAAGGGGATTATTACCATTATCAAAATTTTCGCAGTCCTCTTTGTGGTTGCAGTTATCGGGGTTCTTGTTCTCTTTCTTAACAAGTTTCAGGACGATTTTAACGATCCGAAGGCGGTCACCCGGAAGCCTTTGGAGGAGATAATTGAGGAGAATGAACAAATCAATTTTGAGGCCGGACAATACGAGTTTAACCGAGCGCTCGAACTCATCGCGCTGGGTGATATTGAAGAAGCAAAGGAAAAACTGAATCTGATTGAGAATCTTTACCCCGACTCCAATCATTCTCCCGAAGCAAGACGCATTCTGGGAGAGATTAATTTGGACGAGATTCTTTCGATTGAGAATATGGAGAATAAGAAAATCTATCGAGTTTCGCCTGGCGAGGGATATCTCAAGATTGCGACTCAGAATAAGACCACCCTAGACAGTATGATGTTCCTCAACGGGTTGACTGAGTTTGGTAATCTACACAGTGGAGATGAATTGGTGATCATGCCTCTTGATTTCAAGCTGTTGGTTAATCTTCCCAAGATGCGGGTTGAGCTTTTCTATCGGGATCAGGAGAAAAAAGAGCATGTGTTTGCTAAGGATTACCCCATCCGCAAGCTGGAACTCGGGAGAATGAGCCGAGGACATCATCAAGCAAAGATTTCGCGAAAACACGGAGATTTGGAAGGGAAGACTTATCCTCCAACCCATCAGAGTTACCGCCATGCCAGTAAGGTTCTCGGGCTGAAATTGGGTCGCTCGATGATTCAATTGCGCCCACTTTCCGGAGATGAGAATCTTGATTCGGGACTTGGTGTTTTTTTGGTTCCTCCGGATATGGAGGAATTATCGATGCTGATTAGGGTCGGAAATGAGGTGGAAGTAAGAATCACCCGATGATAGAGTCCCCACGCCGCGCAAATTATGGAACTGCTTGAATTTGAAAAGCCAATCGCTGAATTGGAAAAGGAACTGGAGTTGCTTCAAGACAAATCCCGTTCGCAAGATATTGATCTCAGTTCGGAAATATTGGCCATTGAGAGCAAGCTGATTGAAACTCGTCGCGAGATCTACGAAAATCTGAGTCCGTGGCAGCGTGTTCAGATTGCTCGTCATACCAAGCGTCCTTACATGTTGGATTATATCGCAAGAGCTTTCACTGATTTTGCGGAGTTACACGGCGATCGGATTGTGGGTGACGACCATGCCATGCCGGGCGGTTTTGCGACGATTGACGGACACCGTTGCGTAGTCCTCGGACATCAAAAGGGAAGGGATCTTAAGGAGAATCTGAAGCGTAACTTCGGAAGTGCGCACCCTGAGGGATATCGCAAGAGCCTTCGCTTGATGGAGTTGGCCAACAAATTTTCGCTGCCAATCGTAGCTCTTATAGACACTCCGGGGGCTTTTCCTGGGATTGGTGCCGAGGAGCGAAATATTGCCGAGGCTATTGCCCGCAATCTCCGCGAAATGATGTTGCTGGATGTCCCCATCGTCGCTGTTGTGCTGGGTGAGGGGGGGTCCGGCGGCGCGCTGGGAATTGGCGTAGCCGACAAGGTTCTCATGATGGAGAATGCTTACTACTCGGTAATCAGCCCCGAGGGTTGCGCAGCCATTCTTTGGAAGCATCGCAAGCACGCTCCGGAAGCTGCTGACGCCATGAAAATCGCTGCTCCGGATTTAGCCAAGTTAGGCCTAATCGATGGCGTGATTCCGGAAGTTCCGGGAGGAGCTCATCACGACCCCGATGCGGCCGCCGATGCTCTGCGCGAAATTGTTTCCAAGAATCTAAAAGAGCTAAGGGCACTTTCGAAAAGGGACCTCAAAACCAAGCGCTACGAAAAATTTCGGCGTTTTGGTGAATGGGAGCAGATCTAGGACAGAGCAGATTCAAGAGCATCTTTGACTCTGTTATCTGTTTCTGGAAATACGGTCCGAAGATCAATGAAGAGGGCGTCGTCTGTGGTGTAGCCTACGAGTGCTGATTCGCTAAGGCGGAGCTTTTTGGCCAGCTTGGTGACGGATTGGGTTTTCGGGATCAGCTTTATTGCGACTGACGGAAACTCGCTACGCGGCATGGTTCCTCCTCCCGGGCGGGCTAAGGAGTTTTCGATGGTAATCTCAGTGCTTTCAGTGGGAAGCCCTTTGATGATGGTCTCAGCTCGAGTTTTTAGCTCATCGACTGACTTTGCGAGGAAGGTCAAAACCGTAACATCGCTTCGAGCTGGATCAGCTTTTGTTTCAAGATATTGATCAATCGATTCCTGCAGGGTGGTGAGGATAAGTTTGTCGCAACGAACCGCCCGGAAAAAGGGCTCCTTTTTGATCTTGGCGATCATATCGGTGCGGCCACCAATGATGCCCGATTGCGGACCACCGAGAAGCTTATCGCCGGAGAAGATGACGAGGTCAATTCCGCGACGTAGACACTCTTGCGGGGTGGGTTCGTGTTCGATGGGTGCCAGTTCGTCGGTATTTATCATGGCACCGGAGCCCAGGTCTTCGACGAGTGGAAGCTTATGATCGTGAGCCAATTTGGCAATCTCGGGGATTTCAGGTTCGCCTATGAATCCGTCGATGTAGAAGTTGGAACGGTGGACTTTAAGGATCAGGGCAGTTTGCGGAGTGATCGCTTTCTCGTAATCGTGAAGGTGGGTTTTGTTCGTCGCTCCAACTTCCACGAGTTTGGCTCCGGAGGTTTCCAGGATTTCGGGAATACGGAATCCGCCCCCAATCTCAACCAGCTCGGAACGTGAAACGATGACCTCGTTTTTGCCTTCTTCCACGAGAGTTCGAAGCGTCAGGACCAGAGCGGCAGCGCAGTTGTTGACGGCGGTGGCGGCTTCGGTTTCGAGCAGGCACGCAAGAGCGGTTTCAAGATAGCCGGCCCGTTTTCCGCGCGCGCCTGAAGGAAGATCAAATTCCAGGTTAGAGTAGCCGGTCGCAATCTTTTCGAGGGCAGTTGCGGCACGTGGACCCAGTGGAGATCGTCCGAGGTTGGTGTGAATGAGAATGCCGGTGGCATTGATGACAGGCTGGAGGCGCGAGTTGGCGAACTCGAGCAAGCCTTGTCGTGTCGCTTTTTCGATTTCCTCCCGGGTGTGGTTCTCGTCGGCAAGGAGGAGCTGACGGAAGCGGTCGATTTCGCGGCGTAGAAAAAGATTTACCAGCGGCCGCGGAAGTGAAACCTCCGACGCGAGTGAGGAAGCGAGTTTTTCGACGGAAGGAAGTGCTGCCAGTTTGCTCATGATATTGAAAGGATCATGGAGTGTGATCATTCCCGGGTAAAGCCAGAGTCTTCTCTAACCGATCCAGCGAATGCCTCCGTCCTCGAAAGCGATCTTTCGTTTTTTGAAGAGAGCTCCGGTCGCTTTCTTGAAAACCTTTTTGCTGACCCCGAGTTCTAGGCTAATGGTTTCTGGAGAGGATTTATCGTCGATGGCCCAGAACCCTCCGCGTGAATTGAGTTCGCGTTCCAGACGGGTCTCAAGATTTTCGATTTTGGCATTGCCAGGTGCGTAGAGGGAAAGGTCCACTTTACGATCGTTCCGGACTTGGGTGACGTAGCCTTTTAGCTCGTCGGCATAGAAAAGTTCTTCGAAAACCTGATTTTTAAAAAGGAGCCCGGAGTATTTCCCGTCGACGATGGCCTTGTAGCCCATGTCGGTTTTGCCGAAGATGATCATTTCGACTTCAGCCCCATCAGGATAGTCCGGGGTGTCAGTCGAGAAGTGTCGAGCAATTCGCTGGGAAGCTACAAGTCGCTCGCTTTTTGAATCGAGATAAACGTAAACTACAACCGGTTGTCCAACTTTTGGAGAGCTTCGTTGCTCACTATAGGGAAGAAGAAGATCTTTGCTGAGCCCCCAATCGAGAAATGCTCCGGTGTTGTTTGAGGCCAGAACACGCAGGACTCCGAAGTTACCCGGGCTGATTTTAGGGGCTTTTTGTGTAGCGATTGGAAGGTCTTCGGAGTCTCGGTAGATAAAGACGTCGACCAGCTGTCGTTCGTCATTAATCCTCTCGCCCTTAGGGAGGAGGATTTCACCGAGTTCTCCACCGTCCAAAAAAGAACCCGCGCCAACTTCCCTCAGGTAGGGGAGTTTTGCGCGCTCGCCGATTTTTGCCATGGAGGGAGCTTACCGGGCTTTCGTTGCCACGTAAACCGTACTCTCAAACTCCTCGTCCTGAATTGGATTGTGGAAGGGAACAACGTGCGATTCGACTCTGGCAAAAACCTCGTTCAGAGATTCGAGGAATGACGCTTCAGGGGGGTCATCGGACCAGAGGCCGAAAATGCCTCCTGATTTAATGCGCTCGGCAAATTTTCGGAGACCACCGGTTGAGTAAAATCGGGCATTATCCTTGGTCAGAAGGTGAGCGGGGGAGTGATCAATATCCAGTAGGATCGCGTGGTGGGTGGTCGCCTTTGATTGATAGCCTTCACCCAATGAGAGTTCAAAAAAATCACCGTGCACATATTGGCAGCGGGGGTCGTCGTTGAGACCTTTTCCAAGCGGAACCATTTCCTTCTCGTGCCACTCGATGACTGGCTTGAGATAGTCGACGATCTGGAGGGAACCTACTTCCTCGAATTCGAGGGCAGCTCTGGCGGTGTAGCCTAGGCCTAGGCCACCTACGACGACATCCAGCTTCTCTTCGGGAAAGCTTTCTTTGGTAGCTTTAAGACCAAATCGGGAGAGTTCTTGTTCAACCACCGTGAACATCGAGGACATGAGAAAGGCGTTTCCAAGGATGATTTCGTAGATTTCCTCGTTTTCGAGAGAGAGAACGGTTCTCTTTCGGAGGATGAGATCTCCGAGAGCGGTTTTTTGGTAGTCGAGTTCCTCGAATCGGGGAATGTGCGCCATACCGAAGGTTTAATGGGGACCGCGATGAAGGGCGAGGGCGAAAAAAGTTCAAAAACCTTCTTGCCTCAATCGTTTGACGAATATACTTCCCCGCCGTCCACAACGACAAAACGACCCGTTCGTCTAATGGTTAGGACTCCGCCCTTTCACGGCGGCAATAGGGGTTCGAATCCCCTACGGGTTGCCAAAATCCCAGTTTCGCTTGCGAGGCTGGGATTTTGTAT
>JAQWSX010000206.1 GCA_029242935.1 Akkermansiaceae bacterium | reverse complement strand
CCCCTGGCCGGTCGCAGAAACCGATCAATCGACCGTGAACGTTTTCTTAGCGGACAAACCCGTGGAGCGACAGGTGAAGAACCGTCTCATGCTGCCCTCCGACCTCGTGGACGAAGATGGCAACTACTTTCTCATCCCGCCAGCACTTGCTCCCTTCAGTGGCGGGATCATTGGAAGCGGCATCCAAACTCTTCTGGGCGAATCCATCACTCCCGCCCAGACTAGTGCCCTCGCGCAAAATGCGATGGTCGATACGGTCTTTGGAGACCAGTTGGGTGGCACCGTGGCCGGATTCCTTGCTTTTGACATTCCCGCCAATACCACGCCCCAATTTCGCGCGATCTGGAACGTGAAAAGCGATATCAGCCTCCTCAATGTCTGGCCGCACATGCACTATCTCGGGCGCGATTGGGAAATCACGCTGGAGCGACCCGACGGTTCCAAAGAGAACCTGATTCGAATTGACGACTGGGACTTCAATTGGCAGGGCAGTTACACTTTCCCGAAATATATCAAAGTGCCCGAGGGATCGGTAATCCGTGCCGCAGCTCTCTACGACAACACCCTGGCCAACCCCTTCAACCCCTCGTTTCCACCGGTGGACGTAGGCTGGGGAGAGAAAACCAAGGATGAAATGTTCTTCCTGCCGTTCACTTACGTAGACTACCAAGCGGGTGACGAATTAGTCTCTCTCGAAGGTCTTGCGGCGGGAGACGCTCCGGCGTTCCGGATGGAATCACTCACCACCGACCAGATTACCTTCCGCCTGAAAGCTGAAGACAAATCCTACCTCATCGAGCATTCGGAAGATATGCAACTGTGGCAACCGGTCGGCGTTGAGGAACAGCCTGGAGAAGAGAACGGCTGGAAAGAGATGATCCTGCCGCGTGGCGAGAAGTCGCATGGATTCTATCGGGCCAAACTCTTCAGCGAAGTAGTGGGAGAATAACCCCCCGGCGGGAGACGGAACTCCAAAAAGCATACGCATCTATTGGGTGTGATTTTCACCATTTCCCGGTGGCGCTACTTGCGGATCCATCACCTTGTCGGGAAAACCCGGTGGTCTTAGCGAACTCCCTGACGATAAATTCCGGCGCATCCCAGACAGGCAGTTTTTGGATCACCAAATGTCTCAGGCTTTAGCAAGGTGAGTTAATTAAAGGTTTTCCGTAACATTAGAGCGATAAATGAGTTACATAGGGGAGTAGAATGATCATGCATTTTCCAAAGCAACTTTTTGACGCCCCGAGTAAGAATTTCTTAATTCATAGGAGGAGGCGAACGCAAATTACTTCTAAGATTTGCACATTGTTTGCTTCACTATTGTTAGCTCCTAGTTTTTTGGCTGCTTCCCTAGAAGAGGGGGTTTCTTCAAAAAATAATGAGCGTCTTAGGCAAGCGCTCGAAAAGTTTCCTGAGGCCGATACGGACAAAGATGGTGTTCTGACGCTCATTGAAGCGAGGGCCTTCATTGCTCAGCAGAGGGCGAAGGAAGATCCTCAATCTGCACCGTCTTCGAGTAAAGCCGTCCTAAAAGAGGGTGAAATCAAAGGATATAACGGATTATATATGGGCCATAGTTTTTTCCAGCCGAGTGTAAGGCAATTAGGGAAAATGATACCAAGTAATATTAAGGGGCATACCCAATATTCAGTTTTTAGCGGGGGCGCAAAAGGCTCTCCGGGCGGTCTTTGGGCTGCCAAAGAGAAACGCGAGCAAGGAAAGAAAATTCTAGAGAGTAAGAAAATCGACCTTTTAGTGATGACTTATTACTCACCGCGAGATAGCTCGGTGGAACATTACAGTCATTGGTTTGACTATGCGATTGCTCAAAATCCGGAGGTGACTTTTATGGTTGCGCTGCCATGGGCAAAGCAGCCTCATAAGGTGGATCAATCTGCCTCAGAGATGGCCCAAAAAAGAAGTTTTGAATTTAATGAAACTTTGATTTCTGCTCTACGAAAGAAGTATTCGGAAAATAAGATCTTATTTTGTCCATATGGCCTTGGAGTTTACGAGTTGATCGATCGCTTGCGGGCCCAAAAATTATCTGGGGTGAGACATATCTTGGACCCAAATCGTAAAACAAGAGCCGAGAGCAAGAGAAAGAAGCAACAGTTATTCAATGATGAACTTGGTCATTCTGGGGAGCTTGTCTCGTCATTAGGAGCGTTATTGTGGCTTCAAACTCTTTATGAATATGATCTTTCGAAGCTCAAGAAGCAGAGAGTTGAGGGCTTAAATGAGATTGATCTGAACGAGATCGCGCAAGTCGTTTCAAAGAGAATTAGGCCTCTCAATTTCGAGACGAGAAAAAAGTAGAAAGTTTCATTAGATTGCTGGTAGGGCAAGGTAGAGTGGATGATTGGTTTGTTGAACGCCCAGTATTTTAAAGATCCCAGATCAAGCCGTCGAAACCGACCGCTTTAATTGAACCTGGGCCACCTGGAAATCTAAAGAAAATCATACGTATATTCTTGGCCTCTAGGGCTGAGAGGGTTGCTTCCGAAACTCCTGGATCGAGACCCGGTTCGAAGAGGAAATCCTCGGTGAAGTTGTGATGGCCGGGCCGATAAGTTTGGGAGAAGTAACCGGTAAGATTTATAGGATTAGGGGTGAGGCCTGTGATGGTGGTGCCTACCCATTTCTCGAGTGGGGCAGTGTAACCGGCAGTGGGTCCGGTTGGGTAGGGAGGCCAATAGAAAGAGGAATCGACCCCGATTCCGCCCCTCGTGGAAAACACGCGGTTCTTGAGGATAGCGCCGTTTGGAAGCGGGTCGTTAATGGAACCAGGAATTAAGAGAGCAAATTCGGAAGTTGTGGGGCGATTGCCCTGCCAGTTGATGTCGGGCAAGGCAATCGAGTATTTGGCCCAGAACTCGATACGGAAGTCGCCGATGGTGTAGACTGGATCCAATTGGTAGCCAGTACCTGTGGGCATTTTCATGCGCAGTTCGAAAGTCGTGTTGCCTCCATCTGATGGCCAGTTCCAGCGGTCTTGAGAGTAGATCTGGCCATTAAGATTCAATGTGTCATGTATTGCTCTTGGCCAGATGGCGGGACTGCCGGTGCGATTTACGACGCTGCCCTGCGGAGCGTGTTGTAACTCGGCGGCCGTGATCATATTACCACTAGGCTTGGCCGGGTTAGTCCACCGACTGTCGGATTCGACTTGCCAGAGTGACTTGAGACGGTGGTTTCCAAATACGGAACCACTTTCCCCCTGGAAAATTTTCAAGCTAGTGGGGGTATTGACGAGCGCTATGCCGGCGGCTGGGCGGCCCTCCGCTTCGGGAACCTGACGGAGTTGCTTAATGATGAGCTTGCCGTCAGTGAGCTTCTTGTATTCGAACTCAAGGGTAGTTTCACCAAGTCCCGTAGACTGAGTTTTGAAGGCATCGTTGAGGGTGAGAAACATGTTGCCGAAATTCTGGTAGTCGTCTTCCCATTCCATGACAGTGTCGTCCCCAAGGAGAACTCGATTAGAACGTTGGCGATGGGTGATTGAGTTTTCCGTCCAAGAGCGGGGCCGGAATAGTTCCATGATTTCGGGTTGGCTGCCGCCACTTGGATTGGTGACGGACTCGGCTTCGACTTGGGAGACCATGTCGGTATAGAGGTAGTTTGCTCCCGAGGTGCGCGAGGTCGCAACCCCGTTCGCGGCTTCGATTGCGTCGGGATAAGAATGGTGGGCCAAGATGGCCATTCCGACCTCGGATTCGTCGATTCCGTGGCGGAGGCGTTCGATCACGGCGTTAAGGTTATAGAAGCCGGCATAGACCTTACGCATGGCACGGAAGACCCCGCGCTCTTTGGCTTGATCTGGATCGCAGTGTGATGGGCCGAGGTCGTCGGCATCGGTGTCGTCTGCAAGGCAACCGCTGAAGCTGTCGTAAAGTCCGGCTCCGACGAATACACCGCTGTCTTCGACATTGGTGCTGCTCCGAAACCGGATCTTGCGGTCGGGATCGAATCCTGAGAGTGCTGAGATGATGGTGGATTTTTGGGCAGGACTGAAGTCGGCGTCCTCCTTGATAAGCTTGCGGATATCGCGCAAGGTGGAATCAAGGATAGCGATGTCGGTTGGCCACGATAGGCTCGCAAGACGATCCGTGATCTCGGTCCGCAGGGTTTTTCCGCCTGGAAGTATTTGGTTAAGGTATTCGTTCCATAGATCAAAGGTGAAGGCCATGGAATTGGGAGAGTTTTGGGGGATTTTGCGGCGTAGGAACCCGAAGTTGGCTGCCTTGCCGCCAATGAAGCGAATGTCCTCAGGGAGGACGTCATCGAGTGAGGGTATCGCGATAGCGCCGTATTTCTTGGTCGGGGTGATGCTGAGAGGGAGGGGGGCTTTAAGGGCGACGATTTCGTCGCGATAAGCGGGTTCGATACCCTCGACGTCGAATACGTCGATGGTGCAGTTGTATCCACGAGTACGAAGAACGATTTCGTTGCCCGCCATGTCCAAAGCGCGTGCCTGTTCGTTTGGTTCGCGCAGGTAGACGAAGGGGATGCCGTAGGATTGCGCAAGAATAGCGACGTGGGAATTCGGGGTGGTCGGGGCTAGGGCGATAATGCCTGCCACGAAGGGTAACTCGGCGGGAATGCCAGTGGTAAGAAGTATGTCAGTTGAAAGTAGAGTGCCATCAATGTAGGCGTTTTCGATTTCGTTGGGTTCGACAAACACGAGGCGCCCGAGCGCCCAACCCTCGGCGTAGCAGACACTGCCTCCAATCCAGCGCTCCGGGGAGCTGACTCCGATGCCGTGCACGGCTAAGTAGGGTTGCTGTTCTTGAGCAGCCGTGGATTGTTCGTAGGTGGGCATGTAGAACCCCTCGCAGCCGGCGGGTTTCGTGATGCGATCTGCGACGGTTTTGTAGAGGAAGCGCAACATTTCGCGCGGGTATGAATCCTGTCCGACGAACTGGATACCGAATTCGTTATGGTCGGGAGCCCAGAGGACCGCGCCTAGGACAACTTCCTGCCGGCCGCGGTAGAGGCTGACATTGTTGAACGTGTTGGGGTCCATTCCGGAGAATGGCGAGAGACGCTCGGTGGCGAACGGAAAGTGGAATTGGTAGTCGCTACTTCGTTGGAAGTAAACTTCGGGCAGTCCATCGATGATCATCGCAAATTTTACCCAGCGGATCTCCACTGGATCAAATCGTTCGCCGGTGCCGACAATCGGATCGGAGAGGAACGGGTCCGATGGAAGTGTGATCTGGTTTTTCCAGCTTTCATGGGTGGCGATGACTGGGGGCGAGACATCGACGAGGCGGAACTGGGAGGCTGGGGCCTGGATGACATTGTCCCAAGTCCAGCTCCACCCTGGTGAATCCCGCACCGCGAAGACTGGCCACCACTCATTGAGACCGCGGCTATGCTCGATTCGGTGCGAGGCCTCCGGGTTACCCTGGCCCGAGAGAGTGACAGTGTCGGAAGTCGGACCGGAAGCGACGGAAAGGCTGGGAAGGTCCGCTTTTAGAGCCGTGATCGAAATAAGAAGGGCTAGAAGGATGGTTTGACGATAAGCTTGCATGGAGTCGTAGATGGATTTTCGGATATTTCGGACTAACGCGAGTAGGTGTCGATGTCTTTCAGGATCGTATTCGAATGTTAAGACACCTTTTCAAGGGAATCGTTATATTTTTTCGTTTTTCTGTTCTGACGACGATATACCGTGGGAACGATACATTATCCCGGGAGCTTGTAAAACGACCCCCGAGTTAGCTCTAATCCAATTGAACCAATGAAAAGACCACTCCAAGCAAAGATTTTTTTACTATTATTAGCTTCATGTTGTTTTCAGGTGAGTTGCGGGGATCCCGACAATTCTTCAGCAGAACGAGGAGGTGCTACGACTTCACCTCACGACGAAGAATCATCGATTAACCGCAAAGAGAAATCAGAGGACCCGTTACCTACCCAACCTCAGAAAAGTTTTGAAGAGGCTGTTGTGGAAGGAGATCTTGAGGTGGTCAGAAGATATATCGCAGCGGGATCTGACTTGAATCGAGCAGTTGCCGAAAATGGGAGCACTGGACTGATGACAGCAGCAACTTTTAATCACACTGAGATCTCGCTTCTTTTGATTGAATCGGGCGCAGATTTGGAGGTTAAAAACAAAGATGGGTCGACAGCTCTTCATGTGGCTTCATTTTTTGGCCGTGTGGAGATCGTGAAGGCTCTGCTGGATAAGGATGTCAACACTGGAGCACGAACAAATGATGGCTCGACGGCTCTTTCCTCAGTGATGACACCTTTTGAGGAGATGATGCCAGTTTATAAGTTTGTTGAGGGAATTCTCGCTCCTGCAGGCTTCGAAATTGATTACGATCTCCTCAAGAAAAATCGACCCAAAATCGCTAAAATGCTTCTCGAATCGGGAGGAGATGCTTCTTCTAACCTTGAATTTGGGAAGTTGGTCGCGGCTGCAGTGGTTCAGGGAGACCTTGGAGCAGTTCGAAAATATTTAGCAGAGGGAGCGAATCTAAATCAGGCGATTGGTGAAGATGGGAGCACTCCCCTGCAAATTGCAGCGGTCTTTGATCGATCTGAGATTGCTTTGTTTCTCATTAATGAAGGAGCCGATATAGAGGTGAAACAGGATGATGGTTCAACCGCTCTTCATGTGGCCTCATTTTTTGGACGTGTGGAAGTTGTGAAGGCTCTTTTAGCAAAAGGAGCAGATAAGACGGTGAGAACAAACGAGGGTAATACTGCCCTTGAAGGAGTTGCTGGCTCCTTCGAGGAGATAAGGCCAGTTTATGAATTTTTAGAAGGGCTTCTTGCGCCTGCAGGCCTCAAAATTGATTACGATTTGCTTCAAAAGAACCGGCTTAAAATTGCCGCAATGCTTCGAGCCGAGTAGCTCTATTTGTCGAGATTCTAGCTTTCAAGGATCTGGCTTACTTAGAATTGGTTTAATGAGCCTTCTGTGTCTACGATCCTTGAATGAAGAGTGAACGGATCGGTCAAATTTTGATGATCGGGATTTTTGTCCTTACCTCGATCAGTTGTGGTGGCCATTCGAAGGAGCGGAAAGCATATGAAAAGCTTCGTTCGCGTATTCAAGGATCTGAGTTGGCAGGCTATCCAATTGACAAGGAGGCAGCAGAGTTTCTCGAAGATGCCCGTGCGTCTTGGAAGATTCATAAAGAAGAGCCCATCTTTCCGGAGATTTTAGCAACGGCCGAGTTTGAGGTGTCGGCGTCTGGGGTAGTGAGTTTTTGTACTCACCAACTTCCAGAGTATTCTGTGTCTGATCCAGAACAGAATTTAAGAGAGGGAGTGAGGGCTTTGACGATGGCTGTTGCGCTCTCACAATCATTGGATGGGCGGGTCTATTTTAAGGAGGGTTTATGCTTTATTAGGCTGAGTGAGAAAGCAGTTGAGGTTTTTGAAGATGAAGTGCAAGGGTTGTCCAGGACGCTTTATGTCAACTTAAAGAAAGAAGATAAGTTTCTTGGAGGGAAGTGATTCACTGCTGGGAATCGTTTCAGGAGAAATGGGAGAGGAAGAAACTGTGAAGATAGCTTTGGTGATATTGCGATCGCGATTGAAGCGTTGAGAAATTTTCTTCTCTCTCTGGCCTCGATCGCGATGATAGCGCAATGGTTCTCCGGTCCTTTTTCGTAGCTTGCTGTATTCTACTTGCCATCGTGGATGTCAGAGGAGCTCGATGGGCCCGAACTAAGATTCCCACCAGAACTCCCGAGATTTCCAAGCAACTATGGGCGCGTTGTTTTCTTCAGGTCCCCGATCGCCTGGTGACCTCCGCAGGGGACGAGCGGGATCTTTGGCGTAGCTCTACGGTTATCGCAATGGCTGACCTCCCAGGAAAATTTGAGGTCTTCTTGAATGGCAAAATTATCATTAAGTCTGACGGAATTCCTTTGGGTGAAGAACAA
>JAQWSX010000205.1 GCA_029242935.1 Akkermansiaceae bacterium | reverse complement strand
TGTTCCCACCACTTCCTCATGGGCGCCTACGATCGTTTCAAGCTCATTGCCGACGAAGACACATTTGAGGAAACCGAGACCGAGCTCATTTCCACGAACCCACTCGGTTTTTCCCACTATTCCCAAAAAACCGAGCTCCTTCGGACCAAGACTGGCCTCAAGGATGCCGTAGTTACCGGAAAAATAGAGATTGGAGGTAATCCAGCCATGGTGGCAGTGATGGATTTTAGATTCTTTGCCGGCTCTATGGGCTCAGTAGTCGGTGAAAAAATCACAAGGGCCATCGAGCAAGCCACGGCTGAGAAACGAGCCATCCTGATCTTTTCTTCGTCATCCGGAGCACGCATGCAGGAAGGTATGCTCTCCCTAATGCAAATGGCTAAAACCTGTGGAGCGCTCGCTCTTCATTCCGAAGCAAAACTCCCCTACATTTCCATCTTTACTCATCCAACCACCGGAGGGGTAACCGCATCTTATGCAACGATTGGCGACATTAACATCGCCGAGCCTAAGTGTATGATCGGCTTTGCCGGACCGCGTGTGGTCAAGGAAACGACTCACCAGGACCTGCCCCCCGGCTTCCAAACAGCCGAGTTCATGCTCGATCACGGGTTAATCGACGCCATCATACAACGCCGCGATCTTCGCAGAAAATTGTCGCAATATCTGGACTACATGATGCCTCAAAGTTAGGGGCTAAGGTCGTGCTAAAACACGAGGATTACTAGTGTTGCCATAACGATCCACCGCGCTCACTGCGATCGCATCGGGCATCCCCTTAAGGGTCACCTTTGTCCCTCGAGCGACCGTAATCAATCGCCATGTCCGCCCAACCCGGACCTGAATCGCATATTGCGGGCAACCTGGCACTGATCTCCAAACAACATTTAGATTCCCGTTTGATCCTTTCACCAAAACATTCGGGGTCTGTGGAAGATTTCTGCTCGACCAAGGCATTGGAGGAACCAAAGCCGGCTCCTGATAGAATTTTTTCACAAGCTCGTTACTGATTCCTCCTTTGTTCGTCATTAGAGATTTCATGCTCCAAAAAACGTGCCCAACATAATTCTTACCAACCGTTCGAGTAAGGGAAACTTGATTTGCAATCTCGCTGGCCCGCCGTCCGGGATCTTCAGTTGAATTAATCCGGGCCGAGGCGATTCCAGGCCAAACCGGACGAGTCCCCTGTGATCGCCACCAAGCGATTAGGCGACTAAAGCTCTGAGGGCTCTTAATTCGCCAATAAAGTTGGGGAGATAAATAATCGCACCAACCTTGCTGCAACCACTTTCGTGAATCAGCCGCCAAATGATGATAAGCATCAATTGTTGCCGTGGTTCCCGCCGGAACTCCCGGACGCCAGATTCCAAACGGGCTAATACCAACGCGAACCCACGGTTTCTTCGCCTTAACCTTGGAATACATCGCTTTTACAAACCCATCCGATGCCGCACGACGAGCTGCCGGAGTTTTACCATCCGGAAAGATCGGTTTTGCACGCCCTTGCGAATCAACGTCGGGATAAGGATAAAAATAGTCGTCGATGTGAATACCATCAACGTCGTATCGATTGACCACATCCATAATTACGGAGAGCGCTCGTTGCTGGGTAAAAGCATTGGAAGGGTCCATCCATTTGTAATTTTTGAAGTTACGAATCACCGAGGGGTGAGTCTTTACGACATGATTTCTTGCGGTGGGAATCTTACTGTTAGGCAACGCACGAAATGGATTAAACCAAGCATGAACCTCTATCCCTCGGGCATGTGCCTGCTGGATACAATATGCCAATGGATCATAACCCGGAGAAACCCCTTGGGTTCCACTGATCCAGTGACTCCACGGCTCGAGCCGAGATTGATAAACGGCATCAGCATTGGGACGCACCTGAAAAATGATCGCATTCATTTTCATCGATGCCATTCGGTCGAGCATCGCTTTCATTTCAGCCTGTTGGGCACCCGCGCCCATTCCTTTTCGCGAAGGCCAATCAATATTGTAAACACAAGCGACCCAAGCCGCCCGAAATTCTCGAGGCACCACTGGCGCGACTTCATTGACTACCGAGTATTGCTGGGCCTGCGAAAGCCCGGAAAACAAAAGGCACAAAAATATGGTTCGAAAGCTCACACCAAATCGTTGTCAGGCGACAGAAATTCTCAAGACAAAAGCCTATTTGATATAGCTTCAATATCTTTACCGCTTGGTCTCTCTCATTAAGTTAGAACTCATTACCTTCTCAATGAGCCAACCCTCGCCCGCATACTTTAATTCATGAGTAATGCATTCCAACCGATCCTCCGGTTCATGGGTGATATAAAGAATCTGGGTCAAATTCGTCGACGCAATCCGATCAATGACACTTAAAACCAAGGATCGATTCATCGGATCCAGTCCCTGGCAGGGTTCATCGAGAACAAGAAGCGGTGGACGTTTCACCAATGCTCTAGCGACCAAAAGTAATCGCTGCTGACCGTAGCTGAGAGATCGAAACGGCCGATCCGCCCACGGAGTCATCCCCACCAAACCAAGCCATTTCCCTGCCACATTCCAATGCTCTGGGCTAACATCTTGATAAATACCAACGCTATCGAAGAACCCTGAAGCAACGATTTGCAGGGCATTAAAACTCACCCGATGCTGTTGGTGAAGTGATGGCGAAACGATTCCGACATGGCGCTTAACGTCCCAAATCGATTCACCCAATCCGCGGCGCAATCCCATCACGGTCACATCGTTGGAGTAGCACTGTGGATGATCGCCAGTGACCAGATTCACGAGCGTCGATTTCCCACAACCATTGGGACCGGAAATTTTCCAATTCTGTCCACTCTCAACCGACCAATCGAAATCTGAAATAATTTCTCTCCCTCCATGCACCACGGTTACTTGTTTCATGGAAACCAAAGCCCCTGGAGGCGGAGAAATTGTCTCACCATTCGGTATAACTAATTCATCATCATTGAGCCCCATTAACTGCTGAAATGCCTCGTTTTTGAACACCTCTTGAAGTGATCCATTCAAAATCACCACCCCGTCCTCAACACAACAAACATTATCAACCAGGCCTTCTAGATCACTCAAACGATTTACAACCAAAACCAGATCACGCCCCTCCAGCAAATCCCGCAAGGGTTGCCGAAAGGACTGATCTAGACCGTCGAAGGGTTCATCAAGCACCAGAAGCTTTGAATTTTGCACCAAGGCTCGCGCCAGCATGAGTCGACGCCGTTCGCCAGTCGATAAGGTCAAAAAGCCTTGCTCAAGAATCTGCAAAAGTCCCAACCTCTCCGCAACCTCTCTCAGCTTCCCTTCATCGGAACAAACTTCTTCGATCAATTCCCGCACCGAACGCCCAAAATCAATTCGGTTCAAAAACTCACTATCATCCTCCCGGATCTCACGCTCAAGCAGTTCGTTCTCGAGCTCGAACGAAACCAAGGTCGCTCCATGTTCTTCGGCCAAGTTAGAAGCAAGGGTCGTCTTTCCCGATCCGTTGCGCCCAACAATCCCAAGACTTTTACCCGGCCTAACTTCCAATTCACTCACCGTCTTCAAAGCGTCCTTGATTAGCTTCCTTCCACACTTTCCAACAAGCTAGAAATCCGGGTGCAAAATCCTCCGGCACTGCCTTCACCCAGTCGTCGATCTGCGCCATCGTGAACCACTCACCATATTCAATTTCGACACACGGAAAACGAATCTTCCCCTTCGCCAAAGTCGCATAAAGTCTTACATGCTCCCAGCCGGTATTGGCATGAGCTCCCAGCTTGCCCACCTCACGCACATCGTCCTCAGCGAGGCCAAGTTCTTCTTCCAATTCTCGGGCTGCACAGTCCCCGTATTCCTCTCCTGCGTCAACATGACCCGCCGCGCTTGAATCCCACAAGCCCGGGCACTTATCCTTTAAACGGGAGCGCTTCTGCAGAAAGATCTCCCCCTTTTGATTCAGAACAAAAATGTGCACCGCACGGTGCTTCAATCCATCACGATGAATGATGTCCCGCCGCTCGCTTCCGACAACATTGTCGTCTTCGTCAACAACAGACAACATTTCATCATCCCCCTGCCCTTCCTCCTTTTCAAAGAACGGGTCCACTTCTCGAGTCAAAGCCACCCAATCGTCGAGACTCAACTCCTCGGCCCGCGCTGTCGGTGAGAACTCCAGCTTCTCACACATCTTTTCCCAATCGACATCGCCGGGAAGGTTCTTACGTAACTGCTTTCGACGCTGGGAAAAACCTCGCCTCACCAGTTCATCAAACAATCGCCGATCATGAACTGGCAACTCAGCCTGCCGTGGTGCCAAAGTCATGACAGTTGAGTCGATCATTGGACGGGGGATGAAGCAACTAGGGGGAACTACCTTGACTGATGCGCCCTGCCACTCGCACTGCATTCGGAGAGTTAAAACGCCGTAATCCTTGCAACGCGGTCCAGTCAGGATCCGGTCGATCATCTCTTTCTGCAACATGAGCACCGCCCGTTTAAACGGAGATGGACCCTTTAGAAAATTTCGGAGAATCGCTCCCCCAGCTGAATAAGGCAAATTGCCAAGAAGCTTCACATTTTTATGAGCGAAAAATGGCCGGACATCAATTCGAACCGCATCGTGATTAATTACTGTCACCTCAGGACGATCAGCAAATTTTTTGATTAGATACTCTGCGAGTCGACGGTCATATTCCACTAAGATCACACGCGCCACTTTCCCCACGACATGCTCCGTAAGAGCTCCAGTTCCCGGTCCTACCTCAACGATCGTATCTTCCGGCTCCAAGTTTAACTGACCCACAATCCACTCGGCTGTATTTTGATCGACGAGAAAATTTTGCCCCAACTTTTTGGAGGGAATCACGCCGGCCTCATCGAGGACCTCTTTCAATTCGCTTGCGGTCACGCTCCCTTTCAATTGCCGGAACCCCGATTGTCCACTAAAAAGGAACTGCACTGTGACTCTCGCCACCGTCATCACCCTTATTCGCCTTGCCCTAATTCCGGTCTTTGCCTGGATTGCGGTGAAATATGGTCAGTCGGTTGACGCAGGTTCAGCCGAGGAATCACTGCGTTGGCTCGCGGTTACCGTCTACACCTTGGCTTCAGCTCTCGACGGACTCGACGGCTGGATCGCCCGACACTTCAACCAGAAGTCAATCACCGGAGCTATACTTGACCCGCTCACGGACAAGGCTCTCCTCATGACCGGCCTCATCACCGCCACCTTTGTGAACTGGGGAACTGATTGGCACCTGCCCGTTTGGTTCATCGTTCTCGTGATCGTCCGGGATCTCGAAATCATCGGGGGGATCCTAATCCTCTATCGTATCAACAAAAATGTCCCCATTGAACCCCACTGGACCGGTAAAGTTTGCACCGTTACACAAATGATTGCGATGGGCTGGATCATGTTGAAATTCGATCATATCGACCTGATCTTCCCCACCATTCTGGCAACAGTTTTCAACATTTGGTCCGGATACGAATATTTTATGATGGGGTATCGTCAGCTTCCCGGGAAGTCGTGTTCCTAGTTCTTGAATTTTTCACGTAAGCAGCCAACTTGCTCAGGTGTCTTTCCTAAAGCTGCAAAACCTCAGCACCCATTTCCCCGTCCGGGGCGGCGGCTTGATTTCCAAACCAACGGAAACCATCAAGGCGGTTGACGGCGTCTCCCTTAATATTGAGCAAGGAGAAATCCTCGGCTTGGTCGGCGAATCCGGGTGTGGGAAATCGACGCTCTCTCGGACCGTGATGCAACTCCAACCCGCTACCAGTGGAACAGTCACCCTCAATGGCGAAGAGCTCACTTCTCTTCCAAAAAAAGAAATAAGGAAGCGACGCCTCGATTTCCAGATGATTTTCCAGGACCCTTATGCGTCGCTAAATCCACGCATGACGGTCTTCTCCACTCTTGCCGAGGCACTTTGCCAGCGTCATCCCGAGCTAAAAAAGGATAAAACCCTGACCTCCAAAGTAGTCGAACTCATGACTACTGTTGGACTGGATCCGAGGTTCATGAAAAAATATCCGCACGAGTTTTCCGGCGGACAAAGACAACGGATCGCGATCGCCCGTGCACTCGCACCTGAACCTAAATTGGTTATCGCCGACGAGCCGGTTTCCGCTCTAGATGTTTCAATTCAATCCCAGATTCTCAATCTCCTCCTTGACCTTCGCGACAAACTTGGACTCACCATGATTTTCATCTCACACGATCTTTCAGTAGTTCACTATATCGCGGACAATATCGCAGTAATGTATTCCGGGAAAATAGTCGAATACGGTGAAGCCAACGAGGTCTTCTCAAACCCCAAGGACGAATACACCCGTAAACTTCTCTCCGCGATTCCTCAATTGAAGGAACAAACATCTGCATAACATTAATACTCGTATCATGGACCCCGGCATCTACAAAATCATTCACTTCGTGGGACTCATCGTCCTCTTTCTTGGTATCGGCTCCCTCATTACCACCGACCCGAAGAAGCCTGCATCTTTCCGCCTGCCTGCAATGATCCACGGAATCGGACTTCTCTTAATTTTAGTCAGTGGATTTGGGCTACAGGCCAAGTTAAAACTGGGCTTTCCCGTCTGGATGATTAGCAAACTCGTGATTCTCCTCGCGCTGGGTGGATCAATCGCCTTGATCAAACGAAAGGTTCTTCCTCCTGCCGCAATTTATTTTCTCGCAATCGTTCTCGGAGGCATCGCCGCCTATCTTGGATTCTCAAATTCCATGCTTCTCCGCCCGTGAGACGGAGCTGTTAATCTGACTCTTCCCCTTTTAAAGGAGGAGGAGGTGGTGGTGGTGGTGACACCGTATCTTCTCCGCTTGAGGTCGGGAAAACTGCGTCACGCCAAATTTGTTTGCCAGTGTTCTCTTCGACCTCGTTTTCATTTTCGCTAACAACCTCGACTCCCATCTCAAAGACAAGTCCGGCTTCTCCATTCTTGGTGATCTTATTTCCCTTAAGCGAAACTGCCTTACTTCCTTGGTCGAAGAGGATTCCTCCAAGAAAGTTCTCGTGAACATGGCAGTCAACAATAGACACTCCATTCACCCCCGAAAAATAGAACCCCACTTCCCGATTCTTCTCGCTTCGAGTGGTTTGCACGCTGATAGCCGCCGAAGGATCAATCGCAAAAAGCCCGTTTCGTCCGTTACCGATCAAAAGTGAGCTTTTTATTGAGCCACTTGCTCCATCCCAGAAATCGACTCCATGGTGCAGGTTTTTTTCGCAGGTGACTCTGGACAGATCGGCACTGGACTCCTCACCTGTCACTGAAATCCCGTCCCAACCAGAATCAGCAATTTTGCATAACGACAAAGTGGCCTTACCGCCATTCAAAACAGCAATGCCGTGCCCACTGGCCCGAACGACCAAAAGATCCTCGCCTTCGATAGAACCACCATCAACAGCCACGACTGGCGATCGCTCGTCGTCATTCACTAGACCAGAGTGCCGTAGGGTCAAAGATACCACACGAACATCACTTACGTCCGCGGGAACAGTGATAACCGCACCAATATCAGCAGGACATTCAATGATGGTATCCACCCGGCTTTCCCCGATAATTTGCACTCCATGAGGAATTATGAGCGACTCGTGGTAGAGCCCCTTCGAAACAAAAACACGATCGTTTTTCTTGGCAACTTTCAGAGCTGCTGAAATCGTTTCATGGTCCTCAGGAACCTTGACCATCTTCCCGTAGGACGCCATCTGCTTGTAAAGTGCGCGATTATCCTCGGAAGGATCAAGTCGCACCGCTTCCTCGAGAAGGGCAATGACCTCTGCCGAGTAAGTCCCCTCATCAAGCGATCTCACCTTCGCCACCAAAACCGCAGCCTTCTCCTTCCGCTTGATCGCCTCTTCCTCAGCGGTCTTCAAGGTCACCTCAATGGAGGAAATCTGATTAAATGCAGGATCAGCCTTTCTAAGCATTGCCAATTGGCTCTTAGCAATCTCCCACTCTTCCGCTTCCATCGCCTTTTCAATCTCGCCGACTATTAACTTCCTGCGAACTTCGAGCCGACTCTTGCGAATCGATTCCCGAATCGAGGGAACGATGGGGTGCCCAGGCTGCAACTTTTCCACCTCCTGACAAAAAATCTCAGCTTCCGGTAGTTGTCCCGCTTCCTGAGCTGATTGCGCATTCGAGATTAAGAAGGCGATCTGCTGTCCCTTCTCCTCGTTACGACCTTTCTCAATTTCTGCAAGAGACTCTTGGATCACCACCTCAGTCGCACCAGCTTCCTTGAGAAGTTTGATAAAGTTCTGGGCTTCACTCCATCGACGCTTTTCAATCGATACCCCAAAATCGCCCTGGAGATTTTCAAGATTCACCTTGTCCTTCTGCCGACTTCTTAGTTCAAGTAATCCCTCTTTATAAGCGTAATATCCGCCTCCACCCAGCATCCCAAAAATAAGAGCAAAGATCACAAATCCCCCTTTCCGCTTCTTAGAAACCTTAGCGGGCGGCGGACCCTGCCGCTGAACGGGAACGACCTGCGAAATCTTCTTCTTGGCCAACTCTGCTTCTACCGCATTTATCAAAACTCGCAACTCGGCAAGGTCACGTTCGAAGCTGGCCTTCGCTGCTGAACTCGTTGCGCTTTTCGCCATCCAATACAGACGGATCTCCACTTTACGCCATTTGGAAAGACCCTCCTCAAGACACTCGTCCTTTTCGAAACCAAGCTTCTGGCGCGCGGCTTCGATAGACAATTCGCGAGAGGAGATGTCAGGCACAGTGAGCAAGCTGCCTCATTTAAACAAGTTGGCCAATCTTAAACCCACAGTCTACCAAAGCCCTAGCTTACCATAATAAAGAGCATAAAACCCCATCGTGGCATTCGCCACGCCATGCATCACAACACATGCTAGAAGACTTTTGGTGTAGACTGCAACGGCGTAAGTCAGCGATCCATAAACGATTGCGCCAGCATAATCGATGGGAGCATGCGCCAATACAAATACCAAAGTTACCACCACGAAGGAGATCTTGGCCGGCTTCCCAAAAGGCACTTTCCAGTAGTCGCCGTCCATATCCAAAAGAAAACGCATCAAGAACCCCCGCCAGAAAATCTCTTCAACCAACGCTACCACAATCACAGCGCGAGCCATCCGGAGAATCAGTGAAGCCCAATAAGCTGCCGGGTTTTCAAAAACCCTCGGATCAAATCCCTCTCTTCGTGGGGCAAGACCAGTGAGCTTCTCAACAAAACCATCAGGCTTCCCTGTCATTCCTAACCAATCATAAAGAGCCGTGGGGAGCAGCCAAAACCCGATTCCAATCAAACCCGCCAAGACTCCAACCCAAACTTTCTTACTCCATTGAAACTCATAGTGTTTCCAGAAAAACGCGAGAACCCCAAAGCACACCACAGTCTGGATGGGATAAAAAAGCTGGTCCGGCCAGTGACGATACCAAGGTGCACGGTCGTGCTCCCAAAGCATCGCATCCCCCGCAAACTGATAAATCAGATTAAAAATCATGAAGACCGCAAATGGCACGACATGCGCCAAGGTCCGGTCTTCCCTCCAAATCTTTAATTGATCTTTCATGCCTCAGGACAGCGTTCCAATGTATCGCTCCATCGCATCCATTGCAGCCTTCAAATCATCCATGCCGGTTGCGTAGCAACAACGCAAAAATCCTTCCCCCGATTTCCCAAAGGCATCACCCGGGACAGCTGCAACCTGCTCTGCCTCGAGGAGTCCCAGAGCAAACTCCTTGCTCGACAATCCGAACCTTCCGATATCCGGAAATACGTAAAAAGCCCCGCCTGGACAGTGACAATCGACTCCCATCCCGTTAAGTCTACTCACTAAAAAGTCCCGCCTTTGGTGATATTCATCCTTCATTGGGGCGTATAAATCGTGACCACCGCTTAAAGCTTCAAGGGCAGCTGCCTGACTGGTAATGGGCGCACATAGAATTCCATATTGATGGATTTTCATCATCGCCTCAATCAGCGGAGCAGGTGCACAAGCGTAACCAAGCCGGAATCCCGTCATCGCAAAGGCTTTGGAAAATCCATGAAGGAGAATCGTCCGATCGCGCATGCCAGGCAGGGTTGCAATGCTCACGTGCTCTTCTTCATCGTAACGAAGTTCGCTGTAAATCTCGTCACTCAAAACTATCAGGTCGTGCTTCACGCAGAGCTTGGCGATCCCTTCAAGATCTTCCCTCGAAGCAACCGCACCCGTCGGATTCGTCGGGAAATTTAGCATCACAATCTTCGTTTTCGACGTGATTGCAGTAGCCAAGGCCTCCGGCTTCAGAGAAAAACCATCTTCCTTCGTCGTCGCAACCGGCACAGCAACACCATGCGCCATGACAATACTCGGAGAGTAAGAAACATAGCACGGCTCGTGATAAATTACTTCATCACCGGGATTCAGAAGAGCTCGAAGGGCAAGGTCCAGCGCCTCGGAAACACCCACCGTGATGAGGACTTCTGATTCAGCATCGTAGGAAACATGAAAAAAATCATCCACGTATTCCGAGACCTTCTCCCGTAAGCTGAGGAGGCCCAGATTGGAGGTGTAACTCGTCTCCCCTTTTTCCAGAGAGTAAATAGCCGCCTCCCGAATCGACCAAGGTGTCGCAAAGTCGGGCTCTCCAACCCCCA
>JAQWSX010000202.1 GCA_029242935.1 Akkermansiaceae bacterium | reverse complement strand
AATGGCGGACAGGGTGGGATTCGAACCCACGGTACGCTCACACGCACACACGCTTTCCAAGCGTGCTCATTCGACCACTCTGACACCTGTCCGGTTAAAATTTGCCCTCTGGCCGAGGCGGGCGGACGCTATCGCGTCGATACAGGTGTGGCAATACCGAAATATGATTTCTTATCAATCTGAGCCTTTCTGGTGCGAAGAGGCTTTAGGAACCATATCCGACCCCAACATGTCGAGAACCGTCCTGAAACGGTTTAAATTGCCCTCATCCGCAATGCAGAGGTCTTCGTGGGCCTCCAAAACATGGGCCTCCTTGTCGATTTCGCTTTTTTGATCTAAGAGGACAAGATCCCCGCGAACCTCCTCTATTTTTTCGATCCAAGGACCGTCCGTGGGCTCGATCGCCATGAGGTATTGCAGCCCTAGTTCCTTGAGTGACGACTTTGTTTTCTCTGTTGTGCCCACAATTGAAATTTCGCCTTTTTTGCTCTTGCGAAACCCAATCCCTAATCCGGCTAGCATCCCCATAAATGTGGAATCCATCCCCGGACAAGCCTCGAGATCGATGACAAAATTGCGCACTCCATTTTCTACTGAATTTTCAACTAGGGCCTTAATAATTGAACTCTCGAGAAAAGTCCCCCGTCCTTCGGGTCTGATCCAAATGTAAGAATCGAAGAGCTTGGTGAATATTGGTGACGGACCTTTCATTGGAGCTAATAAAACGTATCTCCGGTCTCTCTTAGGTCAACGCTAAGAAGAGGTGTTGTGCGGTTACGAATAAAATCAAATGAAGAGCCGAAAGCCCAAGTAGGCGTGATGAAACTCCGTTTGGTTTTAAAAGCTTTGATTCGAAGAGTAGGAAGATTATGGCTAGGACGAAAGAGCCGGAAAACCACCTCTGGGAACCATCAAAGAGCAGGATAAGTAGTGAGGGAAGGACCGTCATAAAGAAAATCAAGAAGGCAACCGGTTTTCGCCCCCACCGAACGACAAGCGTCCGCTTGTCTGCAATCTCATCTTCTTCTAGATCTCGATAGTTGTTAACGGCGATGAGAACCGCCGAAAGACAGCCGATTTGCAGGCCGAGAACACATCCCTGCCATGGCCAGAGACCGGTTTGAATAAAGATGGTACCCATCACTGCAATAAAACCAAAAAATAAGATTACGAAAAGTTCACCGAGCCCGCGGTAGGCCAAAGGAACTGGCCCTCCAGTGTATCCGTAGCTTAAATAAAGGGATGGGATTCCGATCGCGATGACGGGCCATCCGCGCGCATTTAGCAGGAGAAATCCGCAGACCAAAGCCTGCGAAAGCATGAAAGCTGCTCCAATATACATCGTCTTTGGGCTAAGTAACCCGCTTGCAGTTGCCCGTGTCGGTCCGGCCCTTTCGCTAGTGTCAGCGCCCTTGGCTGCGTCAATGACATCATTAAAAAAATTTGTAGCGATCTGAATGAAGATGGCGCCCATCAAGGTTACAACTGCAAGGCGGTAGGAAACGTCAAATCCCAGAGCGACCGTCATTAAACAACCTGACCACACCGGCACAATTGCGGCTGGAAGAGTTTTGGGTCTGGCTGCCAATAGCCAGATTTTCCACATCGAAACCATCTCTTGAGTCTAAGGAACTCTCGGAAACTTTGAAAAGTCAGGTTTCCGTTTTTCGACGAATGCCTGTTTGCCCTCCTTTGCCTCCTCGCTCATATAGTAGAGTAAAGTCGCGTTACCCGCGAGATCTAACAAACCCATTTGACCATCGCAATCGGCATTGAGAGCCGACTTTAAGCAGCGCAAAGCCAACGGTGAATGCTCGAGCATTTCCCGACACCATTTAAGAGTTTCGGTTTCTAGGGCAGCGAGAGGGACAACTGTATTTACCAGTCCCATGTCGAGAGCTTGAGTCGCATCATACTGACGGCAGAGGTACCAAATCTCTCTCGCTTTCTTTTGGCCTACAATTCGAGCTAGGTAGCTTGAGCCGAGTCCACCATCAAAAGATCCAACCTTGGGACCGGTCTGTCCGAATCGTGCATTATCGGCCGCTATCGTAAGGTCACATACAATGTGTAGAACGTGCCCGCCACCAATCGCGTAGCCGGCTACCATGGCGACAACAGGCTTTGGCATTCCGCGTATCTTCTTTTGTAAATCTAGTATGTTTAGCCGGGGAACCCCATCCTCCCCAACATATCCAGCATGCCCCCTCACCTTCTGGTCTCCCCCTGAACAGAATGCCTTTTCGCCTTCTCCAGTTAAGATAATCACACCGACCCCATCATCTTGATGTGCGAGTTCAAAGGCCGAAAGTAATTCCTTAACCGTTAGCGGGCGGAAGGCATTACGAACCTCCGGGCGATTAATGGTGATTTTGGCGATCGCACCATCTTCGGTCTTTTCGTAACGAATGTCCTCGTAGTCAGCGACTGATTTCCACATGCCCGACCTTCGGGCCGGGATGTCTAGGACGCAACGCCCTAATTCAACTTATCACCACACTTTCGGCAAAATGTTGCGTCTGCCAGATGACCATGGACGCCACAGCCAGGGCAGGCTTCGCTTGAGGGGTCACCAAGATGACTCCGCAATAACTCTGAAGTCACGATTCCCGTTGGAACTGCGATAATGGCGTAGCCGGTTAAGACGTAAATGGCAGTAAGCATTTTTCCGATCGTGGTAAGGGCAACCATATCCCCGTAGCCTACCGTCGTGATCGAAACAATCGCGTAGTAAATGCTAATGGGGATATTTGTGAAGTGAGTCCCCTCTACTTTAGACTCCACGAGATACATGAGGGTCCCGGCGAGCACCGAAAAAAGAAAGACGGTGAAAAAGAAGACGAAAATCTTAGCGCGGCTTTGCATCAGGCCCCGCATGATTGTTTCTCCCCCTCTGACATGGCCCACCATCTTTAAAACACGGAACATCCGCAGGAGCCTGAGAATTCGAATCACCATGAGTGAATGCGCCCCGGGAAGTAAGATTGCGAGGTAGGTTGGTAAGCATGAAAGTAGATCAACGATCCCGTAAAAGCTGGTGATATAACGCAGAGGTTTCCTGACCAAAGCGATCCGTAAAATATATTCGACCGTGAAAAGAATGGTGAAACCCCATTCAGCGATCTTTAGGATCTCTCCATATTGCTCACGAATGCTGTCAACACTTTCCAGCGATACTGCCGCTACGCTTAAAACAATCGCCCAGAGTAGTATGACATCAAAAAACTTGCCGAGAGGGGTCTCCGCCTCAAACACGATGCGCCACATCCGTTCTTTTAGACTTTCAGGATTTTTCTCTTCCACGCGACCGAGTGTAGATGTTTCCTCCCGGGAGCGCCAGAAGTCTCTTATCGCTAACAAGGAGCCTTCCGGATACTTTTTTTACCCCGTGAAAATCCTCGTTTTCCTCCTGATAATAGCGAACGCGCCGGCTCTCCCTCCCTTTGAGGAGGCTCGTGAGGTTTTGGGGTCGCGTGAAACAAATCGTCGGGAGGCTCTAACAAAGGAAATCTGGAGAGCTGGGCGAGGCGCGATCCCGCTTTTGACGATGCTTGCTGAGGAAGAAAATCCTGAGATTTTTAGGCGTGCACTATTTGTTCTTCAACGTCTCAGGATGGGGCTGGAGCCGGATTCCCCTGCCGAGCTTTTAAAGTTGTCCGAGGCGGTGAATCAAGCGGCACCCGAATTCCGAGCGACAAAATTGGCAGAACTTTTAGATGATCCACAAGGAGTAAGGGTCGCTCTTGTTTTTCTGGATGGCTGGGCCACTGATCCACAAATGCCACCAGAGCAAATTTTCAAACTTGCTGAAGTGGTCACTCGCGCAGTTCTTGAGCGCCGAAGTTCCTGGAAGATTTTTTTATCGGCTGATCTGAGTTCGAGGTGTCGGGGTGCTCTTGTTGCCGCTCTGTCATGGGAGGATCATCCGATGAAGCGCCAAATGATTGCGAATCTGGCAAGCAAACGAACGAAAGATGTTTTCGAGATGTCGGTGACTTGTCCTGATCAAATCACAACTGAAGCACACCTCGCGATGGCTCGGATCGCTACTGTGCATGGGGATGTTCCGCTGGCCCTCCAGATTCTCGCGGCCGGCCTTCATAAGGATAGTTCTCACGATCTCGCGCGGGCAATCGCCTTCCTAGAGGTCGGAAGCGGTCTCCCGCCCATTCAATACACGGGGAATTGGCGTCATGAACTTAATCTCTTCCGAGCCCGTGCTCGTAGGGATTTTGAAAAAACACGACAACTCGCGTCCAAGCCTGATCTTCGTCCTATTCTGGCTTATGAAAGTAATCTCATATCTGGCTCATTAACCTTGCCCTCGGCCGAAGAAGGAGTCGATTTCCCCGCAAGCACTGCGCTGGCTGCTCTTCATCAATCTTTTAGTGAGCCACCTGGTGAACCCGATATTGAGGCCCTAACTTCTTCGGTGTTGATCGATTGGTCGGAATTGGCGCGCACTCTCATGAGTCTCGCTTGTCCATCTGAAGCGGCTGAGAAGTTGTCATCTGAAAGTCAGTTGATCACAGCAACGAGCCTGCTTTGGCGGACCAATCTTCGTGAGAAAGCCCTTAGTCTTGGAGGAGGAGTTCTGGATGGCCCTGCTGATTCACTTCAAACCCGGATGAGGCTCACTTTGGCGTCCTTTCATTTTGAAGAAGGTGATCGTGAAAAAGCCCGTGAGTTTTTTAAAGAAGTGATTACGACTGGTATTCAACAAGATTCGAGACTTCGGTCGGCGCTAAAATTAGGCTTAAACTTTTTCTCCCGAGAAGAACTCCTTCCGCTGGCATCGGGCTTAATGTCAGATCAAGCCTATCAAAGAGCGCCATCGATTGCCGGACTTCTCCCTTATCATCCTAAGGTTTCGACATACTGGTATGAATATTTTCGGGAGAAGGATCCAGTCCAGTCACCAATTGTCATTTTCAAACAGGTTGACGATTTCCTTTCGAATCAACACGAGGAGGCTCAGTCGATCATCGGCGAGCAACTCGCTGCGTCGACAGATCTATCTTTGCCAACAGATGTTCTCTATCAGCAAGCTTTGTTCCTTAGGGTGCCGGGAGCTTTGGAAATGATCAAGACTGCCGCTTGGTATCAGCTATCGATCGATGACTTGTTTTTGATCGCTCGCGATAACTCGTGGGGTCTTGAAGCACGTAAACAAGCTCTCGCGACGGCCCTTTCGATTGATCCCTCAAATGTCGGTTTGCATTGGTTGAATATGGAACTAAATCACGTCAATCTACCTGTGGATTTGCATCTGCCGACTCTTGGGGATCCGGGGCTAGCGTTGCAACTTGTTGCTTTTACTGGTAAGTTTGAGACGATCGAACTGAGTTCTGAGTTGGCAGATCTTCGCGATCATCGAGGGGTGCGTTGCCTTACGGTTCTTGGACAAGCTTATATCAAGAACGGACAGCCAAAGAAAGCGGCGCGAGTTTTGCAGGCTGCTATCTGCGGCGAAGTAGCGACAGGCCCTCAGCCAGCGACGCCAATCCAATTGTCCCTAGACAACCTCGCGAAATACTTCGGGGCAAGAAAGCTCATTTCGAGTTCTTTCGCTGAGGAGGAAATCTGGGTTGAGCGGTTGGTCCGGATCGGACGTAACTAACGACCAAGTAGGCTTTTGGCCTGCCCCATCGAGATGCTTCGGTATTCGTCACTCTCGATGATCTTCACTCTGCGCCAGCCATCACGAGCCTGCTGATCTACATAAGCACTCGATCCAGTGGAAACCTTGCGTCCGCCCTCGGAAGCGTTTCCAGTAACATAAGAACCTGTTCCGAATCCCTTCTCTCCTGCGTTTGCAACTTTGTTTGTTTGGCTTGCTTTACGACCGCTCAACCCAGATTTTTGGCCTGACTGACGAAAGCCACTAGTCTTGTAAGATCCTGTGCTGTAATCCTTCGGGCCAGCCCAAGTCTGTCTGTTGTATGATTTTTTCAGATAGGCAGGAGCATTGGCATTCGCATCGGCATAGGCCGAACTCGCCTTTTGCTCAAACTGGCTACGCTTACCCCCGGTGATGAGGCCGTTATCACCCTGTTCGACGTCGCCCTTTTTGAACGCAAAGGGGTTATTACTGCCGTCTTTGCTTATGGTCACTGTGCGCGCGCCCTGAGCCTCAGATTCCAGCCCCGTATCCTTGTTCGAACTGGAACAAGAAACGAGTCCAAGCCCTAGGATGACTAAGTAAAAAAGACGCTGCACCCCCAAAACTTAGGGGTAGAGCGTGGAGAATTCAAGGCCGGAGATTCTGATCTATAGATCAAGCTTCGTCCAAGTCGCATTCTTTTGTGAAGATTCGACACAGGCCGCAATAAATGCGACGCCTGCGACACCATCGTCAACAGTCGGGAAGTCGTATCCCCCTTCCGGAGGAGGGGTCCCATCGATCTGATCGCTAATTGCTTTTGCAGCTGCCAAATAGACATTGGCAAATGCTTCAATGAACCCTTCTGGGTGAGCGAAAGGAGTTCTCGAATTTTCCTGTGCCGCTGAACCAAGATAATCGTTGCCTCGGCGATAGGTCTTTCTGGGAGCGTTAGCGAACTTAACGATCAATTCGTTTGGATCTTCTTGGTGCCACTCAAGTGACGCCTTCGTCCCATAAACACGAATATTCAGATTGTTTTCATCACCATTAGAGATCTGAGAGGCGTAGATAATTCCCTTCACCCCTTCGGTGAAGCGGACAAGGCAATTGCCATCGTCATCCAGCTCACGGCCCGGAATGAAAGCTGTTAGTTCGGCAGCCAATTCGTCGATCTCAAGTCCAGTAATGTATTTAGTCAGGTTGTGGGCGTGGGTCCCGATATCGCCCATGCAATTTGATTTTCCGGCGATCTTGGGATCAGCACGCCAATTGGCAATTGCTCCGGAACCTTCACCCTCTACGTCGCCAACCGCATACCCCTGAGGATACTCTGCTACCACCTTAAGTAAGCGCCCCAATTCGCCGTCTTTGATCATGCGGCGGGCCTCTTTAACCATTGGGTATCCTGTGTAATTGTGCGTAAGAGCAAAAGTGAGCCCCGACTTCTCAACAATCTTCTTCAGCTCTTTGGCCTGCTCAAGATCTACGGTCAGTGGCTTATCGCAGATGACATTAATTCCAGCATCCAAAAAGCATTTGGCGACCGCAAAGTGCAGATGGTTCTGCACTACAATCGAGACAAAATCGATCCCATCCTCACGGGAGGACTCGGCCTTAGCCATCTCTTCGTAGCTCCCGTAGGCGCGGTTCGGATCGATAAAAAAGTCCTCCCCTGAAAGCTTGGACTTCTCGGGGTTTGACGAGAAAGCCCCGGCTACCAATTCGATTTTTCCATCCAAGTTGGCCGCCATACGGTGAACTTGTCCAATGAAGGCTCCGCGGCCTCCGCCGACCATTCCCATTCTCAGTTTACGATTCATAATTTTTTAAAGTGAAATGGCATTTCCTGTATTTGACGATTCATAGATGGCATCGATGATGGTCATCAAATGAAGAGCCTGCTCCGGTGTATTTAGTGGTTCAGCCCTGCCCTCAAGTGTTTCCACAAAGTTGGCAGCCGAATCAATCCTTCCCATATCTTCACAGAACGGATGTTCGAGAATGGTGTCCACGGCTTTCTCTCCGTCCTGCGAGTATAGCTCGAAGGTGTCGATGGCAGTTTCATCAATGCCATCCTCTTCAAAGAGACGCTCAACTTTACCGCCGGCTTTTGTTCCCTGGAAAACAACTGAAACCTCTTCCCTCTTGATCATCTCCGCCCAGGAAACCTGCAGAGTAAGGGCTTGCCCGGTTTCGAAGGTCACAAAACCGTGTGCGGCAGCCTCCACATCCGTGACCCCGTCAGCTCGATCAGGGATTCCCCATGGCCCCTTAAAGCGGGTATCTCCCATAAAGGTATCAAAGGTCTTACCAAGCACATTAGTTGGCTTCGGGTAACCCATGAAGTAGAGTGCTAGGTCGATCATGTGCAGCAAATCGATCGTCGCGCCACCACCAGCGAGGTCCTTGGTCGTGAACCAACCGCCGAAGCCGGGAATGCCGGTCCGGCGAATCCACTTAGACTGGGCTGAATTGATTTCACCGATTTCACCTGCATCGATGCGCTTTTTAAGATCAACCGCCTCGGGGCGTGCGCGATTATTAAAGTTAAACATCAAGGTTTTAGCAGACGCCTCGGAAGCGGCGATCATCTCCTTCACTTCGCCTGCGTTAAGTGCCGGAGGTTTTTCGCAAAAAACGTGTTTTCCCGCATTAAGGCACTGAATGGCAAGTGGGGCGTGAAACTTGTTCGGAACGATAATGCTGACTGCGTCGAGAGATGAATCGCTAAGCATCTCCGCGACGTCGGTGTAAGTCGTAGATACGCCATACTTGTCCGCGGCTGCCTTTGCGGCCTCTTCGTTCATGTCGCAAACTGCTACGACTTCAGCGCCGGCTTTCACGAATCCGGCGTGGTGATACTGGAGCATTCCGCCTGCTCCGATGACTCCGATTTTGAGTGACATAATTATCTAATTTCTACTGGTTGTCGCCGTCGAAGGCTGAGTCAAACATTCCGCCTTCGTTGCTGGGGAAATCAAGTGACTTTGTGAAAGCGCAGCTTTCAGCAGCACCGTGGAAACGCTCCATGCGACCGTCTTCCCACTCAACCGAGAGCGGGCCGCTGTATCTTGTGTCGTTCAAGGCAACGATGATTTCCTCGAAATCAATGTCGCCGCGCCCAACCGAACGGAAATCCCAGTAGCGGCGGGCATCGGTGAAATCGGTATGGCCGCCGAAAATCCCCACAGTGCCGTCACCGTGGCCCCACCAAACATCTTTCATATGAACGTGGTAAATACGATCGGAGAACTCGCGAATGAAGCGAACGTAATCGACGCCTTGGTAACCAAGATGACTTGGATCATAGTTAAACCCAAAACGCTTGTGGCCCTTGACGGCCTCGATGGCGCGGGCTGCTGAAGCAATATCAAAGGCTATCTCGGTCGGATGAACTTCAAGGGCGAAGTTCACATCGACAGCTTCAAAAGCATCGAGGATCGGATTGAATCGATTTGCGAAATCATCGAATCCTTTTTGGAGGTAAGCTTGATCGGTCGGTGGGAAAGCGTAGAGGGCGTGCCAGATGCTAGAGCCGGTGAAGCCATTCACAACAGCCCCAATACCAACTTGCTCGCGACCGGACATGTATTCCTTGCCCGCATCAATAAACTTACGGCAGGCTTTTCCGGTATCGATTAACTCTTGAGCTGCACGTTGGCGGACGCCTTCGGGATCTCCATCACCGTAAATATGTGAAGGAAGAATAGCAGCGTGGCGCTCATCAATGTGATCGCAAATGGCCTGCCCAACTAGGTGAGCAGAAATCGCAAAGCATGAGAGATCATTCTGCTTGAGAAGCGCCCAACGGCCTTCGACGTAACCTTCCTCGTTGAGGGCGGCTTGCACGTCAAAGTGATCGCCCCAACAAGCGAGCTCGACTCCGTCGTAGCCCATCTCTTTGACTTTCGGGAGAAGTTCGGCAAGCGGCAGGTCGGCCCATTGGCCGGTGAATAGTGTAACTGGTCTAGACATGGTTTGTTTGGTTTAGTTTGGGGTTAATAATAGTTTTTGATCAGGAGGTGAACTGCTCTGCTAAAAATGCTTTAAATTTTGGAAGAAATTCATTGTAGATATCACAAGCGGTTGGGTCAGGTTCAACAGTGAGCCCCTCTTTAGGCTTGCTGAACTTGGATTCAAGATCGTCCAAATCTTCACCCAGTCCGTGGGCGGCACGCATACCAGCGCCAATCGTTGCGGAGCTAGGGACATCTAGACGATCAACCGGAACACCAAAAACATTTGCGACGACTTGAGCGATTCCATCGTTCTCGGATGCGCCGCCAGTGAGGTAAATTCTGCTTGGACTCACGCCGAGCCAATCAGAGTGCGCTCGCATGTTAAGGAACTGGCTCTCAAGAACAGCGCGGACGGCCTCGCCTGAAGAATAGTGATGGTCCGACGAGAAAACCGGACCTTCGGTATCAATTGCCGGAGTGATTTCGGGCTCATAAAACGGCAGCATCATCAAGTCGTTGTTGCCAGCTGGAGTTTGGGATAAAGCATCCTTCTCGAAAGAATTCCAATTAAGTTCGTATTTTTCTTTGATTGCCTCCCGGGCCAAGGAGCCGTTCTTAAAGCAGATCAGGCTCATGTAGCCGCCGGCTGGATTACCAAAAACATGGCCAAAACCATTTGGGTCTGTTTTGGGGGCAGGCATTGCTGCGAACAAGGTGTCACTCGTTCCAAGGCTAATGACAACCTTGCCGGGAGAGGCGGCCCCCATGCCGATGAGACTGCATGGATTATCACCCGACCAAATGATCGTTTCACACGTCGGAGAGAACCCGTATTTTTTCACGAAGTAGTGACTAATCGGCCCCGACTTTGAATTCGAAGGAGCGCATGGCGGAAGTTTTCCGGCTAGGCCTATGGCCGTAGCGTCAAGCAGGTCTTGGTCCCAGTCCAAGTTGGAAAGGTTCATAAGATTCATTCCGCCCCCATCACCGTGGTCGATTGCAACCGTCTTTCCAGCGAGGATACTCGCAAAGAATGAGCTCACCAAATGAATAGTCCCGGTCTCGGCATAGCTATCAGGATCGGTTTCCGCAAACTTACGAATCTGTGGGCCAGTAAATCTCTCGACTGCAACCGATCCTGATTTTGAGCAGACCACCTCGTTACCGCCGACGGCTTGCGCGATTTCGGCACATTCTTCCGAAGTGGAGCTATCCATCCAAATCGGAGAGCTAAAGCGAGAGAGGCAATTAGCCAGTTGCGTCTTGAGATCCGACTGCGCCGTGAGCCCCTCAAGAACGTCGTTAAAGTTTGCCTTCAGATAAACGCTCCCGTGTTGTTGACCTGAACCGGAAACAGCCTCGATTTTAGAAAAATCGATATTCCCCTCCGCCAGTTGAGTTAAAAGTAGGTCCAGTGCCTCAAGCCACATCAAAGGATTTGAGTGAACCTCACCTCTTTCGCCAGTCTCGTCGTAACCGTGAGGCTGACTGTAGTGGGAGAGATCTTCACCAAAATTCACGGAGTGATTTGCCATCACAATCCCCTTCTCCGTATCAAGGATAACTGCCGAAAGACTCTGTGTTGATGAGTCGAGACCGAGGACGAGGGACATTAATTTCTAAAGGTAGTCGTTTAAGAGGTTTTCAAGACGTTCTTGTCGTCCGCTTGAAAGCTGCGGAGGTGTGATCCCCTGAGCATAATGGTCGAGAGATTCAAGTGTCGCCGCCCCTGACTCGATGTCCGCACCGATGCCCTCGTCGTAGGAGGAATAGCGAGTCTTCACGAACTCATCAAAGCGGCCGTCTTCGATGATCTTGGCCGCGATTTTGAGGCCACGTGCGAAGGCGTCCATCCCCCCAATGTGTGCGTGGAAAAGATCTTCGGGCTCGTGGCTTTCACGTCGCCGTTTTGCATCAAAATTTAATCCTCCGGTTGTAAATCCGCCCATCTTTAAGAGCCTTAACATGACGTTAGTTGTCCCATAAATATTAGTCGGAAATTGGTCGGTATCCCAGCCAATGAGTTCATCGCCGCGGTTGGCATCAATCGATCCGAGGGCATCGGCATTCATCGCAACCTCAAGTTCATGTTCCATGGTGTGACCAGCTAGAGTGGCGTGATTAGTCTCGATATTCAGTTTAAAGTGCTCGAGTAGGCCATATTCACGGAGGAAATTCAAGCAAGCTGCTGAATCAGAGTCGTATTGGTGAGTGGATGGTTCACGAGGCTTGGGTTCGATATAAAATTGGCCGGTGTAACCGATGCTTTTAGCGTAATCGACTGCCATATGAAGGAAGGCCGCCAGGTGATCTACCTCGCGCTTCATGTCGGTATTGATCAGTGAACCATAGCCTTCCCGTCCGCCCCAAAAAGTATAGCCGGGACCGCCAAGTCGATGAGTAGCATCGATCGCGTTTTTAACCTGGCTTGCGCTGTAAGCAAAAACATCTGCATTTGGCGAAGTCGAGGCTCCATGTGCATATCGAGGATGACCGAACAAGCAGGCTGTTCCCCAGAGAAGTTTTTTGCCGGTCTCGTTTTGGAAAGTTTCCAGTTTTGCGACAACCTGATGAAACATCTCGTGGGTTTGGGTCAGAGTCTCTCCCTCAGGGGAGATTTCCCTATCGTGAAAGCAGTAGTAGTCGATATCGATTTTACTGAGGAATTCGAAAAAGACCGGAACTCGATTGAGAGCATTCTCTAAGGTCTCCTCGCCATTGTCCCAGGGCATTAAAGCGGTTCCTTCACCGAAGGGATCGCCAAGGCCGTTTCGCATGCAGTGCCAATAGGCAGCACCGAAGCGCAAGTGCTCCTTCATCGACTTTCCCGCCACAATCTCTTCTGGATTGTAGTGGTGGAACGCGAATGGATTATCAGACTGTGGCCCCTCATACTTAACTATGGGGATGTTGGGAAAATATTCAGACATAGGTTGATTGTGGCTGTGAAGGGCAGGATCACCCCTGCGCCGTCAAGAGACTAGCAAAAACTTCTTTTGTCAGTCCATGATCCAAGCCATCGTTTTTTTGTCTTAAATCGTCAAATCTGTATGTCGTCATTCACTCGTTTTCAGGATCTTTCGGCCAAACTGCGCCCTGGACAAATCGCAATGGGTCTTTTTGAGGCACTTCCCGATATCATGTTTTGGGTTAAGGATGACTCAGGTATGATTATTTTTGCGAATCGCGCCTACGCCCAGCTTCTCAATCGAACGCCCGAAGATTTGGTCGGTGAAACAGACGAAACACTTTTTCCACCAACAATGGCCAATTTCTTTCGCAGCGATGATGAAACGATCCTTCGGAGCTCAGAACCGCTTCAGAATAAACTGGAAATTGTTACGCGCCCCGGCGGAGGAATCGAATGGCGCATGACCACTAAAATTCCCCTCTTTGACGAAAATGACAAGGTTCTAGGAACTGCCGGAGTTTCACGGAGGCTTGAACATGGTGAAGGTCCCCCGCTCCCAACCCCTCAACGTGCGATTTCGAATCTCATTGATCGCGTGCACGAAAATCTGGGCGAAGACATCACCATTCGCGATCTCGCCCGGCAAGCCGGGATGTCAGTAAGCAGCCTGGAGCGAAGCTTTCGCAAATACCTTGGAACGACTCCAAAGAAATATCTCGTCCGGGCAAGAATTGCTGCTGCGTGTGATAAACTTCTCAGTACAACTTTGAGCGTGGGGCAAATCGCGAACTCGCTCTCTTACCATGAGCATGCCTCCTTTACCCGAGCATTCTCATCAGTCATGCACATGAGCCCTAAGGATTTCCGGGACTTTTACCGGTCTCCTACCATCTAGCGCGAGATGTCCGTTGCGAAAGATTCCCAAAAATTTCGACGCAATCTGTGTCGATCAATTAGATCTTTGGGTCCTGGCCCCTTTTGGAGGCTCGCCTAGGCTACTCGCAGAGGGACACCTCTACGAGTTGGTAGGTCGCATCAAATGACCCGCCCGTTGTTTCTAGGCAGCAGTCATAGCATGCGACCGCTCCCCTGTATCTGCGAACCCTCTCGAAAGCCTTGCCGCATTCGGGGCACTGGTATTTCCAACGTCTTTTTAAACTTCGGGTTGGCAAAGCAAGTTCATGGGTCGCCTTTTCATCGGGAATCCCAAGATCGGCACAAGCGCATTGCCACTCCAGGCCGTGACTCTTGATGGCCCGATAGGGGTTCCGTTCGTAGGCAACCAAATGAGCTAGCTCGTGAAGGACGGTCCGCTTAACCTCGGAGTCTGAAATCTTGCGAAGCTCGGGATTCAACTGAATTAACCCAACTGGCCAGAAGGCCCGTCCGGCGCAAGAACGCATTCGAGGATTCCACTCAACCGCCACCCTTTCTTCTAGGTCTATCAATCCAAGGTCGCGGACGAGCTCGCGGCACCAATCCGAAAATGCCTGATCGGGCCCCCGCTGGGGAGGCAAGGATTCGCGGCCGCCGAGAGCAATATCGACAGACGGTTCAGCAAAACTGAACTTCATCTGGCGGGCAGATCTAAACATTAGCTAAATTGTTACGGATCTCTTAACAATTACAAGATCCTAAATAAATATTTTAACTCTTCTAAAAAATCCCTTTCTTTGGGCAAAAAATCATCTTGTCGCTTTCGCATCGCGCCATGAACTTCCCTCCATGCCCGAGTTAAACCTTCTCGCCATCCTCCTCATCGTAGCACTCCTCCTTCTCTGGAAGCTTGATTTCTTGGCAACCCTCCTCACTTTGAAAAATCTTAAGCCAGAGTTGCCCGAGGAATTCCGGGGCGTTTGGGATGATGAAAAGTATCTAAAATCTCAATCCTACGAGAAGGCGCAGGCCCAATTTGGTGTTGTTTCGTCAATTTTTTCTCTCACCGTCCTTCTGTCCTTCTGGTTTTTCGGAGGATTCGGCTGGGTCGATGGACTCGTGAGTGAGTGGGGATATGGCAAAATTGGAACAGGTCTATCCTTTATTGGCCTCGTTTATCTCGGCTCTTGGCTGAGTTCTCTCCCGTTCGATCTTTACCACACCTTCGTTTTGGAAGAGCGATTCGACTTCAATAAGACCACTGCAAAAACCTACATCGTTGATCAAATTAAATCTCATTTTATCACCGCTATCCTCGGCGGCGGAATTGTGGCGCTTATTCTTTGGATTTTCGATTCGGTGCCCAATGCATGGGTCTGGGCCTGGCTTAGTTTCACAGTCATCTCGCTCGCGCTAACTTATCTGGCTCCGTCATTTCTTCTTCCTCTCTTCAATAAATTCACGCCCTTGGAAGACGATGAATTGAACAAGGCAATACAAGCGATAGCGGTGAAGTGCGAATTTCCCCTAACAGAGATTTCGGTCATGGATGGGTCGCGCCGCTCCTCTAAATCCAACGCTTTCTTTACCGGATTTGGAAAGCGCAAAAAAATCGCTCTCTTCGACACCTTGATTGAAAGTCAGACTACTGATGAATTGGTCGGTGTGCTTGCTCATGAGATCGGCCACTTTAAGCGTAAGCATATCATCCAGCGTCTCGTGATTTCGATTATTCAAACCGCCGTAATTTTCTTTTTGCTAGGAATGGCGACCAATCCGGAAAGCACTTTGGGAAGCCAGCTCTATGCCGCGTTTGGAATTTCGGCGGGGTCCAATGGATCCATTGCAGCAGGGCTCGTCTTATTCATGATTGTTTTCAAGCCGGTGTCTCGTGTTCTCTCGGTGATTATGAATATTCTCTCTCGAAAACATGAATTCGAAGCCGACGAGTATGCTGCCGTAAATCAGGGCACACCAAATCATCTGATTTCAGCACTCAAGAAGCTTTCAGCTAACAATCTTTCCAATTTAACGCCTCATCCGCTTGAGGTTTTTCTTGATCACTCCCACCCACCTGTCTTGGTCAGGATTCAAGCGCTTAAAAAGTTAGACTAGTGGTCTTTATTCCCCGAAGCGGTTGGTAGACCTTTGTAGCCAAACGCAAAGAGTGTTAGAGCGAGACAATTCATCCCGGTGAGAACAGCCCAGTAACCCGACCAGCCCCATGAAGGAGAAAGCAGGTGGTAGAGTCTATCAACCGTCAAGATTCCCAAAACCGTCCCGAGCCCTCCGGTGAAAAAGCCCAAAAGAGCCTGCGCTTGGGTCCGCATCCCCTCATCGACCCGGCGATGGACAAAGACCCGGCCCGCTTCGAAAAAAAAGGTCCAACAGATTCCGTGTAGGGTGATTCCAACGACCAACCAAGTGACCTCATCAAAGGCGTAAAATGTGTAGCGCAGCACCCCG
>JAQWSX010000172.1 GCA_029242935.1 Akkermansiaceae bacterium | reverse complement strand
ACCCTAACCAAACACGGTCCCGGAAATTACGTTTATTACAATGCCGGGCGCGAAAACATCCTTCTGCAAAGCCAAGTCGCTCAGGGCAAGAAAACGTTTACTGACGTCTCAAAGAAGGCCGGGATTAAGGAGCGCACTTTTGGGCTATCATGCACCTGGTATGACCACGACAACGATGGCGACCTCGACCTCTACGTCTGCAACGATTTTACCGATCCAGACCAACTTTACCTTAATTTGGGGAACGGAACTTTTCAAGACGTCATTAAGTTAGCTGCGCCCTACACCAGTTGGTATTCGATGGGATCGGATGCCGCAGATCTAGATGGTGACGGCCGGTTTGACCTAGTGATTGCCGACATGGGGATGACTTCCCATTACAAATCGAAAACCACGATGGGTGACATGAGCATCCACAAAGAATTCCTCGATACCGCTATTCCTAGACAGACAATGCGCAACACCTGTTTGCTTAATACCGGCACAGGACGTTTCAATGAGGTTGGATACATGTCCGGCCTTGCTAACTCGGATTGGACTTGGGCGGTCAAATGTCAGGATTTCGACTGTGACACTCTCACGGATGTTTTCTTTGCAAACGGGATGGCTCGAAGGACCAACGACTCAGATCGCCCGATGCCTCTTTCGTTTATGTTCGGGAACACCGAGTATGATTTCTTCAAATCAAGTGACACGCGAGCAGAAGATAATCTGGTTTTTAGAAACAAAGGGGATCTTAAATTCGAAGATATGTCCGAAGAATGGGGCATCAAGGATCCCACTATGAGCTATAGTGCGGCCACTGGCGATATCGACAATGATGGTGACCCCGACTTGCTTGTAGCCCACCTCGACCGGGCCGTTTCATTTTATGAAAATACCAGCGGCCCTGAAAGGAAACGGATCTCGGTAAGCCTGAAGGGCTTGCGCAGCAACTCACATGCCGTGGGAGGTTTAGTGAAAGTAACAAGCGGCGGCAAAACACAATCCAAAATGATCAGCCCGATGATAGGTTACATATCCTGCAACGAGCCAGTTCTGCATTTCGGGTTAGGCGAGCATGACAAAATCGAAAAAATGGTCATCGAATGGCCGGCCGGTGGAATTGAAACATTCACAGATCTAAAAGCCGGGTTTCACTACACCATAACCGAGGCCAAGGACCCACAAGAAGTTCGAAAGCGGGTGAAACCAAAACCAGAATTCGTCAAAGTAAAACTGCTCAAACAAAGTCGGCATCGCGAACTCCCCTTTGATGATTATTTTGAACAGCCCTTGCTCCCCTGGAAGCAATCCCAAATGGGTCCCGGAATTGCCTGGGCCGACGTCGATGGAGATGGAGATGAGGACTGCCTCCTAGCTCAGGCCGAGGGAACCGCTAGCATTCTTTCTATTCAGAAGCCCGATCGTCGCCTTGAATCCAAGCCCACAAGTATTCTTGCTTCCCACTCAAAATCTGAAGACATGGCCCCCTTGTTTTTTGACGCTGACCGTGATGGGCGCCCCGATTTGTTGATCACGAGTGGAAGCATCGAGCACCCCAATGGAGATCCCGCATATCGTGATCGCATTCACCTAGGTTCCGGAGACAAAGGAGAATTCTCACCGGCCTACTTCTTGCCCGGAGAGCCTATGAGTTCCAGTGTTGCTGCTGCTGCCGACTTTGACCAAGACGGTGACCTCGACCTGTTTATTGGAGGGCGAATTGTTCCTGGACGTTGGCCAACCTCTCCAGGAAGCCGACTCTACCTCAATGAAAGTGAGCCTGGCACAGTGAGATTTAAGCTCGCCTCCGAGGAACAGGCTGGCGCTCTCCAAGCCTGCCAGCGCGCGACCTCAGCCCTGTGGTCTGACATCGATCGTGACGGTTGGATGGATCTTTTGGTGACCCACGAATACGGCCCAATCCGGATCTTCCTCAACAAAGAAGGAAAATTAAAAGATCTTACAAACGAGACCGGGATGGAGCAACTCAAAGGAATGTGGTATGGAATCGCTGGGCGTGACTTAGATGGAGACGGAGATATCGACTACGTTGCAACCAATTTTGGTGAGAACACCACTTATAAAGCATCAAAGAAGAAGCCCGAACTCCTCTACTACGGAGATCTAGACGGGACTGGAAAGTTTCGTGTCGTAGAGGCCAAATTTGGTGATGACTGCCAGTTGCCTAGACGAGGTTTGAGTTGCTCCAGCAATGCCATGCCATCGCTGAAAAAAAATCTTGGTACCTATAAGAAATTTGCAATCTCCAGCCTCTCAGATATCTATACCCCAAAACGGCTAGAGACGAGTGGCAAGCTGGAGATGACCGAACTTCGTAGCATGGTTTTCTACAACGAAAGCTCAAAGGGCAAAGTCTCATTCAGAGCTGTTGCCCTTCCTCGAAAGGCCCAGCTAGCTCCGGGTTTCGGAATTGTCCTAACCGAATTAAACGGTGACTCACAACCCGACCTCGTCATCGCGCAAAACTTTTTCTCACCACAACGTGAAGTCGGCAGAATGTCTGGAAGTTCTGGAGCGTCTATCTTGAGCGCGCTGAAAGATGGATCCTTTGAAGTTCACGACACCTACAAGACAGGTGTGATTCTCACCGGCGATACCAAAGGCGTTACCGTCAATGAGTTCAATGGAGACGGGATTCCCGATCTCTCATTCACGGTAAACAATGGCTCTGTAAGCACATTCCTTAACACAAGCCGGAAAAAGTTCGTGGGAGTCCGAATTAAGGGACGGAAAGGGAATTTACGCGCGGTGGGCGCCATTCTGAAGTTTTCCAGTAAAAAGGGAACGACTCAAACCATTGAAATTACGGGAGGAGGAAGCTATCTCTCGCAATCTGGAAACACCCAGTTCTTTGGTTTGGGAGACAATTTATCCGGCCAACTTTCCGTCGTTTGGCCCGATGGTAAAAAGTTTGTTTTGAATAATGTAAAGCAAGGATTGGTCGATCTTATGTGGAACTAAGGTGCAGGGGTTTTCGATTCAAGCCTTGCAGGATAAGTCTTCTTCCTAGGTGATTTCGGCACAGAGCGACGCGGGTAATCACCTTGCATTCCCTGCTACTGGAACAGCTGGATGGCAAACCGCTACTTTGACCATGGATCTGCGCGCGGATCGTATCGCAGCTGACGGCTTTGGGGTCGGATTCGTTGATGTTGCAACTCACGGAAACGATCTCGTCCGCTCTGGTGCGGGAGGTCGTAGAAGTGAGGAAGAGAGAGCTGCTTATTCTAACTCTGTTGGTGTTGGCTTCAGAACTTTTAATGGCACCAACGCTACTGTGAACTACGACGGTCTCGAAAGTGGCGATTTTGGTTACTCGCTGCCAGCCGGTGAGTGGGTTTCTGTTGAGATCTCAATGACTCGCAGCGGAGATGGCGCACTTGTCAGCGCATCAATCGCCGGAGAGAGTGTCTTCACTGACTTCGCTCTTGCTGGGGCACCTGATGACTTCCGCATCCAGATTGGTGGCCGGACTGGTGGATCATCGATGGACCTTGATATTGACAACATCAATTTGACTACCGGCGGCGCTGTCCCTGAACCAAGCGGGGCCCTCCTTGCTGGTCTTGGTCTCTTGGCTCTCGGCGCTCGCCGCAAGCGATAGTCCTAGTTCACTATTTTATCAAACCCTGATCGCTCTTAGCGGTCAGGGTTTTTTTATGAGCTTGTCAGGGAATCTCTTATGAGCGCGTAGCTTTTGCTACTGGCTTAAAATTTCAGTCGGCTCACACCCAAGTGACTACTGGATTGATGAAGCGCCTCATCGACAAAGCACCTCGGCGTGATTCATGTTGGGCGACAAATGATCCTGCCATGGCCGCGGCAATTGGTCGTAACCAACCATGATCGCGTAGTTTTTACTAGCGAAGGATTTTCAAAAGAGACCTTGTTTTAGAGGAATCCCTATTGCAATTAGGGTGGGATCCTAAAATCGTCTAAGAAAGGTAATGAGGGTGTTTTTGGATGATATTTTTGAGCTGTGGGCGTTGGGGCTTTTGGGAAGACTGTCGTCTGGCTCCCGGCAAAGGACAGAGGGAGCTGAGTTGCTGCCATTGAGGATTCACCGCGTGTCAAAGCCAACGGCGCTTTAGTCGGGAACATTCAAGCCCAGCCTGACATAGACATTATCAAAAACCTCGGGAATTCGGAGAGTCACTTTTTCGAGATCTCCCACAGTGCTGAGCGTGATGCTTCCAGGCGGAGGGGTGAAGGGCTCCCAAGAAATAAGATCCTGACTTGTCTCGAAAATTAGGTTTTCTATGGGTGCCGCCGGGTTTTTTGAAAAGGTAATGATCGAGTTGACCCCGTCTTCTGAAATGGAACTCTTGATGTTAATGCCTGGCCCCTTTTGAAGGGGCGGGAGGCCAAAGAAGAATTCCTGAATATTGGGAATCCCGTCAGCATCAGGATCTTGGTCAGGAGAATTTAGGATATCAGGAATCTGTTGAGAGGTCGCCCAAGCTTGATAGTCAGAAGAACGGGTTAAAGAAATACGATTGACGACCCAGCGATTGTTTTCTCCACCAAGGTCATCAAAGGTAAGATCAAGAGTGCCGTCGGCCACTTCGACGACGAAGGTTGTTTCGACAAATCCATTGGCTGTAGCGTTAATATTTTCTTTTTGCAGAATTCCCTCTGCTAAGACCACGAGATTATCACGAGGCCGGGTCTTGTCACCTTGGCGGACTGAAACCTCCCATCTCCCATTTTCGATAAGATGGCTCCAGGTCTCTGAGTTGGGCGAAATTATGAAATCTCGGTTAGAGGGATCCTCGCCCCCGCGATCGCGCGCGAGGACGGGGCCGGACCAACTGGCATTGCCGCGAGTGAGGGGAGAAATCCGAGTATGATCAGGAGCGGTTGGGCTGGTAGTCGTTCCAAAATCGTAGCGATAGATTTGTGCAGACTGATCCACGACCAGGATCGTAGACTCGTTGGATGGTTCGGAATTCAATCCTGCGCCAGTTGCAATGATCCTGTAGAATATATTGATGCCGGTGATTGGGTCGGGGTCTTGATAGGTTTCGATACCGGGTTTCACGTTTGCGTAAGTTTGCCATTCCCCCTCGCGCTCCAATTTGCGCTCAATTTTAAACCCAGTTTCGTTTTCGTTGATGTCTGTCCAGTTCAGGGTGACTTGGCCGGAGGAGTTCGCATCAGCAATGAAGTCGAAAGGTGGCTCGGGCGGGCTGCTTCCGGCCGGGCTGCTTAGATCGACTTCCAAGGTGTAGAGTTGAGTGTTGTTGGCCGAATCTCCGGAAACGCGGAGGTAGTAGTCGCTCCTTAAAGGGGCTTCAAAGGCGATGATTTCCTCGGGCATGCCAGGCGGTTGGTTATTGGCCTGTGAGAGAACAGTGCGACCGTCGGAGGCAATGATTTCAATCTCAAGATCGTGAATATTGGTAAAGTCGAAGTTGGATCCGGCGGAACAAGATCCATCGGAGTTTTGCGAGCCTTCCAAAAAATTAGATGGGGTCGTGACTGGGATAGCGCGAACGGTGATAGGGGTGCCAACTGGGAGATTATCAAGTTGGTAGAAATCAATATCAGAGTTGTCATCGATACTGAGTGATTCTCGTTTAAAGGTTTCACCAACAATAATCGGAAGAACAGTGGCATTTTCCGGTGAGTCGTTGTCACGGCTGCGATGCCGCTTTTCATAAAAGTCTCCATAAAGTCGATTGAGTGAAAAGATGTCATCAAGTTGGAGTCCCCGGAAACGGCGCGAGATAAATGGCTCCATCAGTTTGGTCTGATTGATGGGGCAGACGTGACTGAGGCCAAGTCCATGACCGTGTTCGTGCTCAACCACATTGCGAAGATTTATGGAGTCCAAGGTGGTGTTTCCGTAAAATGAGGTATTGCCGGTATCAATGATCATGTCCCCTCCGGATGCAGGAGCGAAATTATAGGCAAGGGTGTTTGATCCGGAGTCGCCGTCGATAAAGTGCCCGCCAATACGGATGTCTGCACGGACACCGATGCGACCGGAGGGACGTGACATATTGCTGATGCGGATACCATCGTCGTTAGGTTCATAAACGTAGGTGATCCCGGTCAAGCTGGCGATATTATCGAAGGCTCCCTGAAAGACTGGGAACCACGGGCGGGTGGTGAGATCAGTGCTGTCATCGTCTACTTCATAAATCCCGTCGAGAAAGGCGATTAAATCACTGTCTGAAGTCGGTTCGCTATTAAAACCTTCGATACTGGTGCCATCGTCCATGAAGCCCCAGAGCAGGGTGGTTGGGCGGCCCTGTTCGGCTCTTTCGAAAAACGAATTGAAGGTGGCAGTTCTACGCCAGCGGTCACTATCACCGAATTGGGTTGCGAAATCAATTATCGGATTATCTTCGGAGGCCATTTCTTCGGGGGGCGGTTCCTCAGAGCCCATTTCTTGGGCGGCCATTTCCTCGGCAACATGAAAGGCCATGATCGCCTCCGTAGAGACTCCAGGAGCCCAGCACAAGGTCATGACGGGACGATTCGGATCGAGGCGACTTGCTGTGAAGGCTGCCAGCCGCTTTTGCAGGTTGGGCGAAAGCGCGGTGAACTGATCGAGGGGGAGTCGTCGGGATAGTTTGAGTAGGGCTTCGTAATGAGGGATGAGAGATGGGTGGTTTTGCAGGTGTTCTTTCCAGCGGAGACCCTCCACCGCCGGGTCATCAGAGAATGGTGCTTGAATAGCGTCAACTTCAGGGCGGGTTTCAGCGGACTTCCAGGCAAATGGAAGGCTTACGACAACCGGAGCCAGAAGCAGCAGTAACCGGAAGTTGACTGTGAAGCTTGTCATCGATGGATTAAAATAGATCAATTTTGAGGAAGATCAACGAATTGGAACGATGAAGAGCCTGATATAGACAATTTGATCGGAACTAGTTTTGGATCCGTTCGCCTGCTGGCTATCAGTCCGTTAGAACTTTGATCTCGATCCTAATTTCATCGCTGACGATTAGAGGAGATCTTCTAAAGGTCAGTAATTTTATGCTGCAGTTCTTGTTGATAAGATGACTCGGGTGAAGGACGAGGGTTGACTAACTCAAGCAGGAAATTTGATTAAAGTTGGGTGAGCTCTTCCCGGAAACCGGCCGAAAGAACAGGGAAGCGGCACCAGGATTTGGGGTCGAGATTTTGGTCGTCCACGTGGAAGGCGACCGCATAGCGTTCGCGCTTCCACTGATTTCGGCACCAGAGTTGGTAGAATTTTTTAGTCCAGTCGATGAGCTGTTTTTCCTCGTGCTGGGGGTAGGTGGCGCGGATGACTTGCAGCGCTGATTTTGGCCCTTTTTTGTCACGAATCGCGGCGCGCTCCAAGGTGTCGAGAACCTGGTAGGGCATGAGGTCATCCTCGTCGGTTTGTTTGGCGTCCTGTGGGCGGAGCTCGGCAGTTGGATTTTGGACGTTGATTTGGGAAAGCGCCTCGATGGGAGGGCTTTCAGGGAGGCCGGTTGATTCCATGAAGCGAAGCCATTCGCGGAGGTAGTGTTTGTCGATTCCTGCGATTGGGCTAAGTCCGCCGGAGGTATCACCATCCATCGTGGCATAACCGACGGCGGCTTCGGAACGGTTTGAAGTGGCGAGAAGGAGAGCGTTTCGAATGTTAGCAATCATCCAGATGGCGGGAGCGCGAACGCGGGCCTGTATGTTCTGGCGCGCGATGTCATCGGTTTGCCAGCTGAGCTGGCGTTTGAGTACGAATTCAATCGTACTTTCGTATCCCTCGACGAGGTCATCGACCTCCCATTCGGCGTAGTCGCACCCCAGTGCGTCGGCCACCGAGCGGGCGGCGTTACGGGTTGTCTCGCCAGAATTCTTCGTGCCTTGGTAAGCGCAAAAGAGAAGGATCTTCATCCAGTCTTGAGTATTTTCAGGAAGATCGAGGTGGGGGAGGCGTTCTCGAACTCTTTCTTCACCAAGTTCGTTCAGGGCGAGATCGAGCATGATCTTAACAAAGGACGAGACCGCAGCTGAGTCGGCTCCTCCACTCAGGGACACCACAAATCCACTCGACCATGATTTGCGAAGGTAGTCGAAGTAGGCGAGCGCCATAGCGCGTGTAAACTCTTCGTCTTTTGACATCGGTGGGACAGGTTCTTGCCCATCCTGGCGCGTAACTTCCGGCCACTCAAAGGGGAGTTCAATTTCAGAAAGTCCCTGGACGTCGATTTTCCGGCTCACAGTACGGGCCTGATGGAGCCGGTTGCGCTCGATATCCACAGTCTTATGAACAAGAGTGGTTTCCTGAAAAGAGAAGCGTCGGCCCTCTGCGACAACCTTTCCGGCAGATGCGATGAGGCCTCCGCCATCGTAAATGGCACGTCCTGCTTCGTTCCCAAGAAGATTGGCATAGACGTAAGCTGCCCCAAAAGCGCGCGATCCCTCTACGACAAATTGCTCACGAACTTCCTGTTTAGCGAAAGCGAAGTGAGAGGCCGAGGGATTGAGAATAATGTCAACGCCGCTCCCGGCGAAGAGTCTCCCGGGACGATCCGCAACCCAGGCGTCTTCACAAACCTCGAGACCTATGCGAATGCCCCCAAGTTTAAAAATAGGATCGCCTATGGGGAGGTGGAGTTCACCGAATTTGTCATTCACGATCACTCCTTCTGGCCACGCGTGAAACCAGCGGGGCTCGTAGTGAAGACCATCGCCAGCAAGATTCTTTTTGGCGACGAGGCCTTTAATTTCCCCATCAACAAGAACCGCGACGGTGTTATAGATGGCGTTTTTAACCCAAGCTGGAAGGCCAACAGCGACCACCATGCCTTTGGTGTGCTTGGCAATTTCGACAAGGCTTTCCCATGAGAGCTCGGCGACCTCGTGAGATAGGAACTGATCCTCGCAACCATATCCGGTAATCGCTAGCTCAGGGAGGCAGAGGACGGAAACATGGGCTTCGCGGGCTTGAGCGATGGATTCAAGGATACGGCGTCGATTGCCGGACCAGTCAAGAGGGAGTTGGTTGAGGCAGCCTGCGCCTACGCGGATCGTGTCAGCCATGGGCAGACTCTAGGCGACAAGTTTGGGAAAGAAAAGGACCAGTGGAGCTGCTGAAAGCAGCAGTGCGAGTCAGTTCAATAAGGGGGGTTGATGGAATGTGGGGACATTTTGGCTGTAAGAAATCGGCGTTTGGTGTGAAGAAACCGAGCTAACACTATTTTTCGGCGAGTTTCTCCAACAGTTCAGCGAGAAAAATACTTATACAGTCAGTTGATATTCAGCAAGTTAGAGTGAGTAGTAAGACTCATAAAAAAATAGCGTCCAAAAACATTGACGTGAGTCCTGAAATGATTAGGGTTGCCCCCGCAGCTGCTACGGGCTGTGTCCGAGAAACACTTTAGAGGGCTCGCTTGAATGAATTTTCATCAGCGGGCCTGCTCAGTCTTCCGGTCAAATGTTCTTTGAAAGTATGGGTTCCACAGATCCTTCCACCTCGGGAGTAAGTTGTGAGAATAGTTGAGCTGGCCTTGTGTCAGGTTGAGTA
>JAQWSX010000142.1 GCA_029242935.1 Akkermansiaceae bacterium | reverse complement strand
GTATTGTCCTGAGACGACCGCATGACGGGACGGAGTGCAGGAGGGAGCGGGCGTGAAGGCGTATTCAAAGAGAACACCTTCTCGGGCGATACGATCAAAGTTGGGGGTCTTGACAGTTTTGTCTCCGAGGATGGAGGCGTGGGGCCAGGACCAATCGTCACCCATAATGATGACGACATTTGGAGTCGCCCCGGAAAGCGAACCAACGATAATCAGAAAGGGGAGGATTTTTCGAAGTAATGGCATCTGGTCTATTGAAGGTGCTGCCGGAAGAACTCGATACGTTTGCGGCGGAAGTGGGGAGCTTCCCCAGCTCCATGTCCGGCGCCAGGGGTCATGTGGAAGGTGAAGGCTAATTGAGGATGCAAGCCCCCATAGAACTGGTCTATTTATGAAGCAAAGAACGACGATCGGGAAAATCTCGATCGTCGTATTTAAGGGAGTTGCTTGGGGCTTAGGCTTCGTCTTTTTTGGCCGCGGCAAGGGCTGCAGCTTTGCCTCGGGCGACTTCCTTGCCTTCCCGATCCACAAGAATATAGGTGGGGACTCCCCGAACGTTGTAAGGCGTTACCAATTTTTTTTGATTGGTGTCCTTTTGTAGCATAATGGGCCATGGTTGCTTGAAGGACTTGGCCCATTTCAGAGCATCATTTTCTGCGCGGTCCATAGAGATGTGGATCATCTCAAGATTAGGATTAGGGCCAATTTCCTTATTGTATTGCTCCGCAAACTGAGGGGCTCCTTTTTGACAAGGTGGTCACCAGCTGGCCGAAAAATAGAGAAGGAAATATTTAGGAGCGGCCTCAAGGTTGTGGTCGACAAAGCCTTCTCCATCAAGTTTTTGCAACTTTTTGAGAGCCTTTCCAAATTCGCCATCCATAAACTGGGCGGCTTCCTCCTTGTTTTCTTCAGCTACTGCAATTTTAGCTCCCTCTTCTTTGGCCCATTCTTGATCTTTCTCGGAGAGGAGGGCGAGTTTGAAGGTCATTTGCTTGATGCCGCGCTTAACCGTCACCGAAGCGTCATCGCAAGAGACAAAATCTCCTTCGAAGGTTTTCGATCCATCAGCACTGGTCCAGGTGCGGGCGTGACCGAGGCCTGCCAGCATCAGGGATGCGATGGTTGTTAAAATGGTCTTTTTCATATCTTTTCAGGTTAGGTTACGAAGCCGTGTGGTAATTTTGTCTGACAAATTCACTTTTGTGACGCGCTTCTTCGAAAATCATGATTTGAGGCTCATGATGATCTGGCTGTCTAAAAAGTGACGTCGTTCGCGTTAGGAAAAGTCTAAGAGTATAACGGGACAAGGCGAAGGAGCGACTCACCAAGGTCAAGGAAGTTGTTCCACCATTGGAAGAGGAAGCTACTGAGTTGAACTTCCCTTGAAGTGGCGCAGAGGATTAAGGTGAAGAGAACGAGATTGGCGAAGATGATGATGATCAGGGAAAAAAAGGTGCCATTTTCTTTGAGGTCGGGTTGGTCCTTGGGGATCATCCAGACGGTCCAAATAATGTGGAAAGTCCAAGTGAAGCCGAGCAGTCCGGTTAGGATTAGGCCTCCGGCTGGGATGTCCCACCAGAGGCTAACAAAGCTGTGAAGGGAGATCAGGACGGCTGACCAAAAAGGGATAAAGTAAGGAGAAAGGGCGATGAGAATATTGGATTTATTTGTCATCACGTATCCCCCTTCAGTGCTGAAGTGAATCGCGCTGATGCGCCCACCGCAGACGTAAACAAACATCGCGTGGGTCATTTCGTGTCCAAGAACATACAAGTATAGGAGCCGGTCATTGGCGATCCCGGCGATAAACCAACTGATCATCGAGCCGATTCCGGCGATAAAGCAAAGAAGTTCTGTGGAATACCAAATCGTCTGAAAAATGCGCTCCTCACCGCTTTCTTTCATAAGAGTAATGGCCGTGATGAAGCAGAGTGGCATAAGCAAGATTCCAAGTCCCCAATGCAGAATGCGGCGGGTCAAGGGGAGGCGGAGCAACTCATCCTCGTAAAGATCACTCGCTCTTGCAGTATCAGCGATGGCGGCTTGCCGAGTCATGCCGCGGCGTCTGCGATCGCCCCGAAGATTGACTTGAATTTGGGCACGCTGGTGAACGTTAAGAAGACTTGCACCCCAACCGGCACGACGCTTCCGGCGGGAGCGGGAGCTCTTATTGAGTTTACGGGAAAGTCTGCGATTGCTCATCGAGATAGTTAAGCTTACTAAATGATTCGAAAAAATAAAGAGAATGTCTGGAATTCCCTAGATTTTCTGGCCTGTCCTTTGCTAGAGTGGGGGTGTGAGTGGGGAAAAAAGTTCCCGGGGTGGTGGCAATTATTTCTTGGTTAGAGCCATATTTCAAAGTGATTCGGGATCGGACTGCAAGATCTAAGGAGCGTTTGGCCAAATTTGGACCATTGCTGGAATTTGCGACGAGTCATCAGAGTTTGGGGCTTCATCACGGGGTTATCGGTTGATTCTGTTGTCCGACGATCCTCAGCTCGGCGGGTATCACCGACCAGATAGCTCAATTGATAATCTCACGGTGGCGGGCCGGTTAAAGATCTATTTGCCCTGTCGGACTATTTTGGTGTTTGCGCGCAAGGATTGCTTCAGGGTGATCTCTCGGGACACCTTACGGTTGTTGGAAGATCTTTTAAGTCTATCAGGTAATCTGATCCTTTTGTGCGACTATGAGTAGACTGTCTCTGAAAAAAGGGAGGTTTCGGATGGGGTTCACTGCGAATTTTGCAAGGTTGCGAAGCTTGTTGGGGTGAGACTTCCAGTCGCAAAGTGGGAAATAACCGGTTTCGTTGGAGCGGCCAAGGTGAGAGTAAAATGAGATGGTTTGGCTCCGTATGATATCCAAGGAGGTGTTGCCAAAACATTCCAAAACCTCTGCCACGGTATATTCTTTCCAGTGCCCATGACCTTCGTCATCAACCTCGGGTTTTTCCCAACGGTTTGGAATGAAAAAGTTTTTGTTAAGGGCTCGCCGATTTGGGGTCGTTAAAATGAGTCGCCCACCCGGCTTAAGACAGTGCTCGATCCCTTTGAAGAGCTCGTCAAAGGAACTCGGATTCAGGTGCTCAAAGACCTCGGTGAAGAGAATAGTGTCGAAGTGATTCTCCGGAAAAGGGAGGCTGGGATGATCGTTTAAATTGTGATCGAGCAAATCGATCCCGGCATCGCTAATGATGGGAAGCCGGTCAGGCTTGAGGTCAATTGCGGTAACCTCCCAGCCGCTGCGCCGGAAAAATAGGGAAAGATAACCAGGCCAACATCCGATATCGAGGAGACGAGGTGTAGCAGAGCTTACCGATTGGACTGATTCCGCGCTGACTCGGAAACGGTGCTCGTGATTTCGGAGGTAGGCCTCGTCTCTCTTGAGATCTTTTTTGACCCTATCAAAGATCTCGTCATCCATGAGTTCTTAGATTAGGCGATGGTCAGAACTTGAGCGACAATCCGTTTGGCATTGGGAAGCTGGTCCGGCTCGACGTGCGGCGAGTAAATGGCCGGCGCATCGATAGTGCAGACCCGCTTGACAGGGGCATCGAGATAATCGAAGGCGTATTCTTGAATAAGAGTCGCAATTTGCGCAGAAACTCCGCAGAATGGCTTTGATTCGTCAACGAGGACGGCTCGGTTGGTCTTTTTGACAGACTTAATGATGGCGTCCTGGTCAAGCGGGCGGATGGATCGGAGGTCGACCACTTCAGCATCAATGTTATGTTCGCTGGCGAGGATTTCAGCCGCTTCGAGGCATCGGAGTATGCTAGCTCCGTGGGCGATGAGCGAGACATCGGAACCTTCACGTTTAATGTCAGCTTTTCCAAGAGGGATAAGAAAATCTCCATCGGCTGGATCAGGGACATCGCCCTTGTTGCCATAGAGGGTTGTGTTTTCCATGACGTAAACAGGGTCGTTGTCACGGATGGCCGTTTTCATCATTCCTTTGGCATCGGCTGGAGTGGCGGGCGAGCAGACCTTGAGGCCGGGGAAAGCGGCGAAGAGGCCCTCGGGAGTGTGTGAGTGGGTTGCACCCACGTTGGTTCCGCCGTTAGCGGGTCCGCGCATTACGATGGGGACGTTAATGAGTCCGCCGGACATGTAGCGGCAGCAGGCGGCGTTGTTCACGAGTTGGTCAAAAGCCACCGAGTGGAAAGACCAGAACATCAATTCCATGACTGGACGAATGCCGAGCATGGAGGCGCCGATCCCCATACCAATGAAGCCGGCTTCGGAGATCGGGGTGTCAACGACCCGCTTGTCACCCCATTTGTCCCAGAGGCCACGGGTGACCTTGTAGGCTCCGTTGTATTGGGCGACTTCTTCGCCCATGAGGACGACGTTTTCGTCGCGGGCAAGTTCCTCGTCAAAGGCTTCGTTCAGAGCGTCACGGTATTCGATTTCGCGCATGGTATCTAAAGTAAAAATTAATCGTTAAAGAAGTGGCGTCCAATTTGGGAGGCTTCGGTATTGTTGTCGGTTTCCCAGTAAACATCGTTCGTAATATCTTCGATGGTGGGAGCAGGGGATTCTTCGGCAAATTTGGTGGAAGCGGTGGCTTCTAGTTTCGCCTCAGTGTCGATCGTCTTCGAGGACTCCTCGGTGAGGACCCCCTCCTCGATAAGTTTGGACCGCCAAAGATTGATGGGATCATGATTCTTTTTGTAGTCTGCGATCTCTTCCGGTGAACGGTATTTCTTGTGATTTGCATCGGCGACTGAGTGACCGTAGTAACGATAGGTCATAACTTCGAGTATGGTAGGCTTATGCTCTTTGCGGGCCCGCTCCATCGCGATGTGAGTTTTGGCCCGGACTTCGTAAAAATCTTCACCGTTCACTACATCCCAATCCATGTCATACGCTTCGCTACGTTGGGCAAGACAGTCCTTGTAAGCACTTGAGCGTTTTTGCGAAGTTCCCATTGAGTAGCCATTATTCTCAATCACGTAAACGACGGGGATTCCGAAGAGGGCCGCGATGTTGAGTGATTCGTGAAAGGCGCCCTGATTGATAGCTCCATCTCCTAGGAAGCAAAGCGCGCAGCCTTCGAGACCTCTGTATTTAAGGCCGTAGCCGAGTCCCAAACCGAGGGGGGTTTGGCCTGCCACGATGCCGTGGCCACCCCAGAAGTTTTTATCGGGAGCGAAAAAGTGCATCGATCCACCTTTGCCCTTCGAGCAACCCGTGGCTTTACCATAGAGCTCAGCCATGCACTCGTTCATGTTCATGCCGACTGCGAGAGCGTGGGCATGGCATCGATAAGCCGTGATCATGTGATCGTGATCGCCCATGAGAGAGGCTGCGCCAACGGCAACGGACTCCTGTCCGATATAAAGGTGGAGGAAGCCGCCCATCGTGCCGTCTTTTTGGTAATTTTTAAGTGCAGCCTGCTCGAAGCGACGAATGCGAACCATCTGGCGAAAGGTTTCAAGTTTCTCTTCGGCAGAAAGCGTTTTGTTAATCGGCGAGCCTGCAAAATTGAGCGGGGAATGATTTGGGCTGTTGGCAGTTTCCATGACGAAAGATTTTTCGGGGGCCGACATAGCCGCCTCTGCGAGTGGCCGCAAGACTAATGCGGCTGCTGCATTCTGTCCCAAATCGGATAAAAACAAACCCCTCATGCGCTTTTTTATTCATGAAAGCTCTAATCATGGCGCTGTCGGCCCTGCGCCGGTCTCTGTTTTTTTGACAGAATTTGCAAAACTACTATCTTGCCTCGTAACGATAGGGAGCGGGGCTCGTCCCCGAAAGAGGGTTTCTTATTCCGGATTAGTTGGAAAACAAGGAAGCTGGAAAAATGATTTGCATGATCAAGGTCAGGAAAAAATTGACCACCAGGATCGCGAGCGATGAATAGACCATTGCTTGGGTCGTTCCTCGGCCCACCCCAACCGCTCCATTCTTTACTTTCAGTCCTTGATCACAGGAAATGATAACGATCAAGATTCCGAAGAAAAGTCCCTTAGTTAAAGCGATGGTGGGATCGGTGAGATCGACATAGTTTTTCATATTGTCAATCCAGTAGGAGGATTCAACGTGGAAGACACCTACTCCGACAATGTAGGAGGCGATCATCCCGAGTGCTGCCGATTCCGCAATCAAGAGGGGCACTGAAATGAGCATCGCGAGAAATCGTGGGGTAACTAAATAGTCTACTGGATTGACGGCCATCGAACGGAGAGCGTCGATTTGCTCTGTCACCTTCATGGTTCCGATTTCCGCGGCCATCGCAGAGCCAACTCTACCCGCCATCATGAGGCCGGTTATCGTTGGGCCCAGCTCGCGAAGCATCGCAACCGAGACCAGTCCGCCGGCTGCGGTCTCAAGGCCAAAGAGTTTAAATTGGAAAAGAGTCTGGGCGGCCAGCACGGCACCGGTGAAAGCTCCGGTTACGCCGACCACCACCTGTGAGCGCGCTCCGATTTCGGCAACTTGCTCCCACATTTTCCGCCAACGTTTCTGACCTTTCGTCAGTGAGAAAAAGATTTCACGCGTCAATAATCCAAGTTGCCCGAGGTAGTTAATGAAGGTCAGGAGGACTCGGCCAGTTGCCTGAAAAATGGTCACAGTAAGGATCCTAGCCTTCGAAAGGTCACAAGGCGATGCGGAATTATCGCAAAACTACTCGAGGGAGACCGCTACTTTCTTGGCTGGCGACCAGAGTCCTCATAGTTTCAAGATTTTTACAAGAGTGACTCAACCTGCCTTGAGAATGGCATTTCTTAAATCATCAATCGAGCTCAAGAGAGGGAAGTCTTCCGGTGTGCCATAGCCCCACGAAAAAATAAGGGGGGTCATGTCGCCATTTCGGGCAGTGGCGAGATCGACAGTAGAATCTCCGACGTATGCGACCTCTTCCGGTTTAAGATTCCAATCGGAAATGATTTGGTGGGCAGTGGTTGGGTCTGGTTTTTTTGGGTATCCTTCCTGATGGCCGCGGACCTGACTAAAGAGTTTTTGCGGAAAAAGCGTCTCGACGATCTCGACAGTGTATCCGTGGGGTTTGTTGGAAAGTACTGCCATGGGCAATTTGCTTTTTTGGAGTTCTTGAAGGAGGGCTATAAAGCCGGGGTAAGGATAGGTTCCGTTTTTCCAATCCTCGGAATAGTGCTTTTGAAAAGCAGCCAGAAGTTCATCCTGCTGGTTGGAATGATCGGGGCCAAGGGCTCGCGTGATGAGATTGAGCAATCCGTCACCAATGAAGGTTTCCACGACATCCTGCGAATGGTTCGGCAGCTTAATGTCGTCCAAAGCATGGTTGAGAGCGGTAGCGATTCCAGGAAGGGAATCGACAAGAGTACCATCAAGATCAAAAATAAGTCCGCGAATCATGGAGTCGCGATAATTGGTGTAAACGGATTTTCCGAGCCTTGTTTTGACAGATACGAAAAGTTTTGGGAGTAATTCTCCCGACATGAAATTCAAATTTTCAATTAAGACTCTTGCGATCACTTCTATACTGAGCCTCGGACTGCTCGCTCCTGTTCACGCTGACGATGACGAAACTCCTCTTGCTGAGGAAATGGACGTCTTGAGCGGCTCACTCAAGAGGCTCCGTAAGGCTGAAACTTCCGCTGAGAAGGTCGAGTTGGTTCACGCTGCCCAGAAGGCCACTATTAAGTCTCTCCAATACTCCCCGATGGTTTTCAAGGATATTAAGGATGAGAAGGAGAAAGCCAAAGCAACTGCCGATTACAAAAGGCTTATTGGCCTGACCTACGCGAAGCTTTGTGAGCTGGAGATGGCTTACCTTGCTGGGGACGAAGAAAAGGCTGACGAAATCAAGGGAGAGCTCAAGGATTTTAAGAAAGATGGCCACGAAAAATATACTGACTAAAAAGTCGGTTTAATTTAGAACTTTTTAATCCGCCCGGCTGCTTCTTTCAGTCGGGCGTTTTTTATTTTAAGGCTAGTCACCCCCAGACTTGGGTCTAAAAATTTCCCAATTCATGCTTGAGGGACTTATCATCCTTCTACTTGATTTTAGAGTCCCACTTTTTAGCGAATTAGAGTTCTTGTCTTCTGGTTGGCAACCCATGATTTTGTAACTCTTTGGGAAAATTGAGCCAGTTTTTGATCAAGATCTTAAGTTCCAAGGTTGATTTTCGGAGGGTTTCTTCTTTATTTCGAAGGCTTTTCGCTATGTAGTTAAGGTTGGTTAATTAATGGTTCGGCGGTCATTCGTGGAATGGATTTCGCCTTGAATCCAAAGATCGGCGCACTTTGAAGTCTCGGTATGGGGCCCTGAGGACTTTTTTTAGAAAATTTTCGAGAAACCCCTTGCCAGATGCCTTTTTATTTCTAGAGTCGCGGCCCCCCAAATCGGGCCTGACATTACGAATTCATTTAGAATTCAACGATTAAGGCCCTTTGTCAGGTAATTAACTATCGGGTGCTCACCGGAAAAATGGCTCTTGCGAGGAATCTCGCTGGACCTCCCGGCGCACTTTTCCGGTTGAGAACCAGCGAAAGCAACGATTTTACAGCTCCTCAATATTCTACAAACCCGCTTAACCGCCATCCCGAAACGATCGCATTATGCCCACCATCAACCAACTCGTCCGCAAAGGTCGTAAAAAAGCAGTCACCAAGTCGAAATCGCCGGCTTTGAACAACTGCCCACAGCGCCGCGGCGTTTGTCTTCAAGTTTATACTCGCACGCCCAAGAAGCCAAACTCCGCGCTTCGTAAGGTTGCCAAGGTTCGTCTTACCAATGGATATGAAGTCATCGCTTACATCGGGGGTGAGGGTCATAACCTGCAAGAACACTCGATTGTTCTTATTCGCGGTGGGCGAGTGAAGGATTTGCCAGGTGTGCGTTATCACATCGTCCGTGGTTCACTCGATACCCTCGGGGTCGATGGCCGCAAACAGGGGCGCTCCAAGTATGGTGCCAAAAAACCTAAGTAAATTTATTTTAATCTCTGACCAACCAATTCCATGGCACGCAGAAAAAGAGTCTACCCAGCCAAAGTATACAAAGATCCTAAGTTCGACAGCCAAGTTGTCGGTCGCTTGATCTCGAAGGTGATGAAAGACGGAAAGCGTTCCCTCGCTGAGCGCATCGTCTATGCCGCTATCGATCGCGCCAACGAGGGCACTGACACTATTGACCCTCTCGAGATCGTCAATCGCGCCATCGAGAATGCTAAGCCTCGTGTTGAGGTGAAGTCGCGCCGTGTCGGTGGAGCCACCTATCAGGTTCCCCTAGAAGTAGACTCCAACCGCTCCGAGTCCCTCGGTATGCGTTGGATTATCACTTTCGCTCGTGCCAAGAAGGGCACTCCGATGCACATCGCTCTCGCCAACGAGATCAAGGATGCTGCGAATAATACCGGCAACTCCGTCCGCAAACGCGATGACGTGCACAAGATGGCTCAGGCAAACCGTGCTTTCGCCCACTTCCGCTTCTAACTTTTCTTCCCGCTAGTTTGATGAGCAAAGTTGCGCAACCTCCAACCCGTCCCGTTCCTCTCGAGAGGACACGGAACATTGGGATTGCTGCGCACATCGATGCAGGAAAGACCACGCTCACCGAGCGAATTCTTTTCTACACGGGAATGATCCACCGGATCGGTGAGGTGCACGATGGTGCCACTACCACCGACCACATGGAACAAGAGCGTGAGCGGGGAATCACCATCACTTCAGCTGCCGTTACTTGTCAGTGGATGCAGCAAAAAGAAGGAGGGGTTTCCAAACTTTTCACCGGTGACAATCAGCGTATCAACATTATTGATACTCCGGGGCATGTTGACTTTACTGCTGAAGTAGAACGATCGCTCCGTGTTTTGGATGGTGCGATTGTTGTTTTCTGTGGTGTCGCCGGAGTTCAGCCGCAATCCGAAACTGTCTGGCGCCAAGCAACCACTTACAATGTTCCTCGCATCGTGTTCGTCAATAAGATGGATCGAATTGGGGCTGATTTCGATGCTGCGGTCAAAGAAGTCCAGGAAAAGCTCGGTGCACGCACCGTTCGCATTTTGATTCCAATCGGTTCCGAGGAAAATCTCCGAGGTCAAATCGATGTCCTTAATAAAAAGGCCGTTCTTTACAAGGATGATGACATTCTTGGTTCGACTTACGACATTGCTGATCTCGACGCTGATCAGCTCGCCCTCGCCGAGAAGGCATACGCGGAACTGCTCGAGGCGGTTGCTGATGTTGATGAGCAGATCGGTGAGATGTTCCTCATGGAGGAAACGATTTCAGTCGCTGATCTCAAGGCTGGTCTTCGCCGCGCGACAATTGCCAACGAGTTGGTGCCCATCGCCGGTGGTTCTGCTTTCAAAAACAAGGGAGTCCAGTATCTTCTTGATGCCGTTGTTGATTATCTCCCGAGTCCGCTGGAAATTCCGCCCGCTGAAGGACTTGACCCTAATGGCGAAAAGAAGACCGTCAGGGTCGAGACTACTGACGACGCCAAGTTTTGCGCACTGGCCTTCAAACTTTGGGCTGACAAATATTTTGGCAAACTTATCTTCTTCCGTATTTATAGCGGAACCGTCTCCAAGGGAGATATGATTTACAACCCGCGCACGCAAACTAAGGAGCGTGTGGGTCGTTTGATTCAGGTTCAGGCCGATAAGCACGAGGAAATTGAGACCTGCTTTGCTGGTGATATCGCGGCTCTCGTTGGCCTCAAGAATGTCCAAACCGGTGACACCCTTTCGCACCAACAAGCCGGCGTGCTCCTAGAACCACCAAGTTTTCCCGAGCCCGTTATCTCGATGGCTGTAGAGCCCAGAACCAAGGCTGACTCGGACAAGATGGTCATCGGACTTGATCGTCTTTCCGACGAAGATCCAACCTTCGTGGTCAAGACCGACGAAGAGACGGGGCAAACCATCATTGCTGGAATGGGCGAACTTCACCTCGAGGTCATTATTGATCGCCTGAAGCGTGAGTTTGGTGTTCAGGCCAATGTGGGTAAGCCACAGATCGCCTATCGCGAAACTGTTTCTGCAACTGCCCAGGGAGATGGGAAGTTCATCCGTGATGCGGCTCTGGCTGGCAAGGCTGCTTACGGTCATGTCACTCTCAGCCTCTCGCCTAACAAGCAAGGGGAGGGAATCACTACCGAGGACAACGCTTCGGCGAGCGATTTCCCCAAAGAGTATATGCCTGCTGTCATGAAGGGGATCAAGGAAGCTCTCACTAACGGTTTAGTGGCAGGCTATCCGGTTGTTGATGTCCATGCTAGCGTGACTGGCGGCTCCTTCCATGAAGTCGATTCCAGTGACAATTCTTTCAAGATTGCAGCCATCTTCGCGATCAAGGAGGCTCTGAAAACAGCTTCGCCTATTCTTCTGGAGCCTATCATGGATGTCGAAATCGCGACGCCCGATGAGTTCCAAGGAGACATTATGGGCGACCTCAATCGGCGCCGTGGTCAAATTCAGGAGATCGAGGCCAAAGGCATTGTCGCTAATGTCTCCGCAACCGTCCCGCTTTCCGAGATGTTCGGATATTCAACAGACGTCCGCACCCTTTCATCCGGTCGTGCTTCCTATTCTATGGAGCCAAAGTGCTTCGACGAAGTGCCTCGCAACGTAGTTGATAAACTCGTCGCCGAACGTGGTGGCGGATACTAAGCCTACTCAAAATAACAATCATCCCACCAGAAACCTTTTCATCATGAATCAGAAAATCCGCATCCGCCTTCGCGCATTTGACCACCGGGCTATCGACCGCTCCACTGTCGAGATTGTCGAGACTGCAAAGCGCACTGGCGCTAAAGTCGCCGGCCCTGTCCCTCTGCCAACACGGATCGAAAAATTTTCCGTCAATAGCTCGGTTCACGTGAACAAAAAGGCTGC
>JAQWSX010000140.1 GCA_029242935.1 Akkermansiaceae bacterium | reverse complement strand
CAATTCCTTTTGCTTGGCGATACGGGCATCACGAATTTTGTCCCAGCCGGCATTATAGCGCCCCTTATACTTTGCGTAATCTTCGGGTAGGGCGTGGAGGGGTGCGTGTGGAGCATTAAAAGCAAGGTAGAGGTAAAAGGGATCTTTTGCTTTCCTCGATTCTTCCAGAAACTTGAGGGCAAAATCGACATTTGCGACAGTGGTGTAAAAATCCGTCTTTGGGACTTCCCAGGGAGTTCCGTTGAGGCGGAAAGTGGAGTCGCCCTTGAAAAAATTACAAGCTCCGCTGAGGTGTCCCCAATAGTGTTGGAAACCAAAGTTGGTGGGCTCCTTTTTAAGGTGCCACTTCCCGGTCATGGCGGTGAAGTATCCTACATCTTGAAGGATTTCAGCCGAAGTCACGGCGTGAGTGAGAGCAACATCGCCTGCGGCTATGCAATATTGTCCGGTGAGAAGTGAGACCCGCGACGAATGGCATTTAGCTGTATTGTAAAATTGCGAGAAGCGGAGTCCATTAGCTGCGAGCCGGTCAAGATTTGGTGTTTCAATTTCACCGCCGTAGCAACCGATATCAGAGAATCCGAGGTCATCGACCATGATGACGACTATATTTGGGCGCTCTGATGAAAAAAGAGGGGCGATAAGTAAAGCTAGGAGGACTCGAATCTTGGACATGGTGCGGAAGTTGAAAAAGGGATGTGGTTGGGGTGCCTTCTTTTTGGGTTAAAGGCGTCAATTTACGACTTAGTGTTTAAAATGTTTGGCTCTATAATTAGATACGATTTCCAATCATGTTTACTGGAATCGTGCTTTCCAGCGTGGAGGTGATAGGCGTTTGGTTTTCCAAAAACATGCTGACCATAGACATGTTATTTGAAAAATCGAAGTCTCAAAAAAATACAAAACTTCCCCTAAAAGTAATTACAGTTAGCTAGGGTGAGGTGAATCTTGTAAAATGTTTGTGGCTTGAATGGGAACGCTGGTCTGCGAGGATTATAGGCCTAATGAAAAGACGATCATTTTCACTATTTCTGCCGATTATTCTGCTTGGTGGGATCTCATTGTCTGGTGAGGAGAAAGCTGGAGTTGGGCTGGAGACGAGTTTGAAGCCTGGAATTAACGAAAAATTCCTCGATCCTGAACTTAAGGTGGATGATTGGCTAAAGAGATTTGAAGTTGAAAGCCGGGAGGTTTTTCACGAGAAGGAAACAGTGCTGAAAGCCTGTGGAATTAAAAAGGGGATGGTAGTGGCTGACATTGGAGCAGGGACTGGTCTTTATTCCCGACTCTTTGCAGAGGCTGTGGGGCCGGAAGGTTGGGTTGCAGCAGTCGATATCTCAGGGCCGTTCTTGAAACATATTGTGGCTCGCGCAGAGCAAGAGGGTCAGGAGAATATCGCTGCGATCTTGAGCTCGGAAAACTCAGTATCTTTGCCTCCAAACTCAGTTGATGTGGCCTTTATTTGCGACACATATCATCACTTTGAATTTCCCCGTGGGACAATGAGATCCTTACTCGGATCTCTGAAGCGAGGGGGAACGGTAGTCGTGATTGATTTTGAAAGAATTAAAGGAGTGACTCGCGATTGGCTTTTTGGACATGTCCGTGCTGGAAAGCAGGTGTTTCGAAAGGAGATCGAAGATGCTGGTTTGACCTTTGTTGAGGAGCTGAAAATCGACGGTTTTAAGGAGAATTACTTTTTACGATTTCGTAAGGATTGATGCGTGGGGCCAATAATAGGGGCTTTGGCTTTTGGACGCTGACCTTTTTGGTGGTCGCGAACATGGTAGGGGCTGGAGTTTTCACGACTTCGGGATTCACGCTGGTGTCGCTAGGTGATCCTTGGTTAGTGATGCTGGCTTGGTTGGTGGCTGGAGCTATCGCTTTGTGCGGAGCCTTCAGCTACGGCCTGCTGGTCAAACAAATACCGGTTTCGGGTGGTGAATATGCGTTCTTGTCATCCTCGGGATTTCCCTTTGTGGGATTCGTCGCTGGGTGGGTTTCGCTCTTGGCGGGATTTAGTGGCGCGATTGCCTATGCGGCGCTGGCTTTTGAAGAATATTTACCCGGTGATCTCCCTCATAAGCTGCCGGCGGTAATCGTAGTGGTTCTGGGAGCGTTGACGCATGGAGGGAAGAGGGTAGTGGGAGCGTTGACACAGAATATTGCGGTTGGACTAAAGTTGACCTTATTAGCAGTAATATTGTCCTACGGGACATGGAGTATGGCTTCGCTGGAATGGCAGAATACTGCTCCGCGAAGTCTGGCTGATGGCTCCATTATCTTAAACTTTGCCCAAGCCCTGATTTGGATTTCACTCAGTTACTCTGGATTTAATGCGGCTGTCTATATCGCGGGAGAATCGAAGTCTTCTCATGTGGTCGCAAAGTCACTGATAGCAGGCACCTCAATTGTGATTTTGTTTTATCTTATGTTGAATGGTCTCTTTGTCCTAGCTCCCCCAAAAGAGGTGGTTCTAGGCCAAGCCGATGTGGCGGCGCTGGCGGCGGGCTGGATTGGTGGTGGGCGTTTTGAAAACTTTGTTCGGTTTGTCATTTTACTGGCTCTTTTGACATCGATTTTGAGTATGATGATGGCTGGTCCCCGCGTTTATGGTAAAATGGCGGAAGATGGGTTGTTACCCAAGGTTTTTGCGTTGCAGGGCAAAAAGGTTTGGCCTGCGGTTTCCTTACAGATGGGAGTAGCCCTAATCTTGATATTTTTCGGGAGTTTACAGGACCTCCTTGGCTACCTCGGGTTGACCTTGTCACTCTGTGCTGCAGCTTCGGTTCTTTGCCTTTTCCTCGGCGCGCATCGGGGCCTTGTTAATGGGTGGAAGGCAGTCCCTCCTTTATTGTTCATTTTAGCTACCTTGATTTCGGCCATCCTACTAATGATTCGTGATCCCTGGCAGGCTTTGGGGACGATTGTGACTTTGTTAATAGGAGTAATTGGATTTCTATTTTTGACCGTCCGCTGTGGCTGATCTCTGCCAAGCCGTGCCAACGAAAAATGCCGCCACCATCGCGGTGGCCCAAGATCCATGGGCTATAACTGGTTTCGGAAGCATGGAAGATCTTAAGTAGCCTGACTTCCGCGTGCCACGACGACCTTACCGGTACGGATGGTCTCGATGACTTCGAATTGACCGAGCATAAGAACGACGGCGTCGATCTTACTGGTGGTTCCTGTGAACATGGCAATCATAGACTTTGGACTCATGTCGACGGTCTTGCCGGCGAAGTGTTCAATGACCTGAAGAGCAGCCGAACGCTCATCCTTGTCCGCGATAATCTTCACTAAAAGCATCTCGCGAACGACTGAGTTCTCAGCGGTGTGCTCGAAGCAATGAATGACGTCGATGAGCTTGTTCACCTGTTTGATGATTTGTTCGAGTCCCTGGGGATTTCCAGAGATGTCGATGGTCATTCTGGAGAAGGCCCCGGTGCGGCCCTCGGAGACCACGAGTGAATCGATATTATAAGCTCTTCGTGAGAAGACCTGGCAAATACGCATCAGGACTCCTGGGCTATTGTTTACGAGGATGGATAGCGTGTTTGAAGCTCCACGAGTGGCGTTCTCTATTGGAGTGTCGGTGGTGACAATCGTTTTAGACATGTTGAAAGGTGGTGAGGTTTTTGAATAGTCGGAGGGTTTAGGTGGATCCGACTGGTTTCGCCATTTGAGTTTTTGGCGGTTCGGTGATCATGTCTTCGAGAGCGGCTCCAGCAGGAATCATGGGGAAGACGTTTTCGTATTTGACACACTCGGCGTGAATCAGAATTGGGCCATCGTTGTAGGCTAGTGCTTCTTCAATCTTACGCTGGCAGTCGGCCGGACGCTTGAAGTGGACGCTGGGGATACCGTAAGCAGAAGCCAGTTTACAGAAGTCTGGGTTGCCTTCGAGGTCGACGCCGGATTCCCGATTCTCGAAGAAGAGTTCCTGCCATTGGCGCACCATCCCGAGGTAGTGGTTATTGAGAACCACGATCTTGATGGGGAGCTTGTGAATCGCGGCGGTCGCGAGTTCAAAAAGAGTCATCTGAAAACCACCATCACCAGAGATCGAGATGACGGTTTTTTCTGGGTGGGCAAGTTGAGCGCCGATAGCGGCGGGGAAACCAAACCCCATAGTGCCAGCGCCGCCCGAGGAGAGCCAGTGATAAGATTCGTCGTTCTTATAGAACTGAGCGGCCCACATTTGGTGCTGACCAACATCGGTCGAGACAATAGCCTTACCTTCGGTTTGTTCGTAGAATTCTTCGATGACCTGCTGCATGCGAAGTCCGCCTTGCTTCTTGTAGCTGAGAGGAAATTTCTTTTTATAACCACGAAGGGTCCTGAGCCAGTCGGCGGTGTCTAGTTCTTCGACTTCCTGATTGAGCAGAGTGAGGGCTGCCTTCGCGTCTCCGACGATCTGGATGTCGGGAACAATCATTTTATCCATTTCGGCGGGATCGATATCAATGTGGATGATTTTGGCATCTGCACAGAACTTATCGGGCTGTCCGATAATCCGGTCGTCAAATCGAGATCCGACATTAAGGAGCAGGTCACACTCGACCATCGCCTTGTTTGCGTAGGCAGTGCCGTGCATGCCAAGCATTCCAAGGCTAAGGTCGTGAGTCTCAGGAAAGACACCCTTGCCGAGAAGAGTTGAGGTAACGGGGCACTTGAGTTTGGTCGCAAGTTCCATCAGCTGTTTGTCGGCGCGCGAGATCATAGTGCCCTGACCCGCAAGAATCACGGGGCGTTTGGCCTTCTTAATGAGTGCGATAGCTTCCTCGATACCGGTGGGGTCGATGTTGAGAGATTCATATGGATCATAGCCTGGGAGGTCTAGTTCGGGATCCATTGTCGCGGTGAAATCACCGGAAGAAACGTCCTTTGGCACATCGATGAGGACTGGGCCAGGGCGACCGGTGGTAGCGATGTGGTAGGCTTCTTTGGCCACTCTTACCAGGTCGTTGGTCTCTTTGACGAGGTAGTTGTGCTTCACGACAGGGACGGTGATTCCGAAAATGTCGGCTTCTTGAAAGGCATCCTTGCCAAGCATCCAGGTCACTTGCTGGCCGCAAATCACAAGCATTGGAACCGAATCCATCTGAGCGGTCATGAGGCCGGTCACGGTATTTCCTGCGCCGGGCCCGGAGGTGACTAGGACGGCGGCTGGCTTCCCGGTCGCGCGAGCGTAGCCGTCAGCCATGTGAACGGCTCCTTGCTCGTGGCGAACAAGAATGAATTTCATTTTGGTTTCGACCGTTTCGAGCGCGTCAAAAATTGGGATCGCTGCTCCGCCAGAGTAGCCGAAGATGTACTCGATGCCGAGATCGTCGAGGGTTTTGATGAGAGCCTGAGCTCCGTCGAGTGTTTGCTTGCTCATGAAGTTTGAGTAATTTCTTTGAAAAAAGGGAGAAGTGAGGTTTGAGGCAAGCGAAAATTGCCAAAAAATAGATAAAACCGAGCTTGATTAAAGTTATTAACAATGAAAATTGACGTTTAGAGCTTAAAACATCAATTTTCCTGATCTCGAGTTCGTCGAGTGCTACTACTGGGCCTGGTATGCCGCCTCGTGGTCAATACGAAATGACCAACGTAAGATGGGTTCGTAACTTTCCTTAGCTCTGAGACGCCACTGGGTGGTTACCTCGCAAAGTGGCTGACGAAGGGGACGGCTCACCGTCCATTTATAGATGAAAGACTTGGTGTCTGCGTTCAGAGGAACTTTGCCGAACCCAGCGACCCGCATCACGACCGATTCGGGATCAAGATCTTTTACGCCCGAGAGATCTATTTCAATGTCTGGAAGGCGTGAAGCAATGATTTCTCCGGGTTCAGGTTTGGTTGGGTGCGGCAGGGAAACCGGGAGAGCGGTAACTCTAGCCCCATTGCGGAAAACCATTGCGGCGTTGAAGGCGGCGTCGTGATTTCCAAGCACGATATAACGGGGTAGAGTATAACGGGGGGAATCTCGCCGAATCTTCCCCGGTTTCACCGTGAAAAGTTGGTCATATCCTAATTCTTCCGCGAGCGGGAACATTTCGTCTGTATAGTACCCGCCGGGGTAGGCGTAGGTGTTCACCTTGATTTTGAATGTGTCATCGAGAAACTTTTTCGAGTTTCCTAATTCGTTGCGAAGGAATTTTTCGTAGGCTTCCGGCCCCTCCTTGGCTGCTTTTTTTATTTTGCTCGGGAATGGATGACTGACCGAGTGAGATCCGATGGTGCAGAGCTTGCTGGAGACCATTTCGCGAATCATGGAGAGGGAGAGGGCCCGGCCGCCACGATTTGACCCCACGTAGTTTTTATAGAGAAAAATTGTAAAGGGGAGTTTGAGCTCCTTCATAATGGGGAAAGCTTCGGTG
>JAQWSX010000098.1 GCA_029242935.1 Akkermansiaceae bacterium | reverse complement strand
AGTTATAAGATCGAGGGGCGATTAAAGTCGCCGGAGTATGTAGCTGCGGTGACGCGGGTTTATCGCAAGGCGTTGGACGAAGTCGAGATCACTGAGAAGGATCGTTATACGTTGGAAATGATGTTTTCGCGGGGGCTTTCGAGTGGATGGCTAGAGGGAACAAATCACCCCCGGTTGACTCACGGGAAGTGGGGGAAGAAGCGTGGGGCGTGGGCTGGCAAGATTGCGGCTCGTGGAGAGGGTTGGGTTGAGTTGGCAACGAATAAGGTTTCACTTAACCCCGGGGACGGCTTTGTCTTTGATGCGGGGGAGGATCGAAATGACGAGCAGGGTGGGATGGTCTGGAAGGTTGAGGGCAAGAGGTTGTTCTTCGATCGGCGATCGGGAATCAATTGGAAGCGAGTGCACGCGGGTCAGGGTTTGTGGAAGACGAGCGACCCGGGTTTGGAGAAAGAAGTGAAGAAGAGTTGGAAAGGTGGGCGATTGGAAGAGAGGGGGGATTCTTTGATGATTCAAGTTTCAGGAAGGACTGGGGGGCCTTTGGTTTTGGAATGCCGAGGGAAGAAGGTGGCAAGTGAGGTGATGCTTGAGAAAGCGGAGAAGCGCCCGTTGACCAAGGAGATTTTGGCCGGGCAGTTGGGGCGGTTGGGAGGAACGGAATTCCAGTTGGGTTTGGTGCAGAATTCGCTGGAAGGTGAGGTGATGATCCCACTGGGTGAGTTGAACCGAGTGCGGCGGCGTCTGGTGGAGGAGTTAAAAGAGGATGCGGTGGTGAAAGATGGTGGGGCAGTTTTGGCCCGCCTGATGCCGGAGCGTGGGGCGGTGGATGAAGAGTTTCCGGAGTTGCGGGTGTTATGTCGTTCGTTGGAACAGGTCAATGGGTGTGCGCGAGCAGGGGCGGGGTTTGTTTATTGTGATTTTGAGGATCTGAAGGAATACCGCGAGGCAGTGGCGATCGCCCGGAAAAGTGGGATGAAGGTGTTCTTGGCGACGCCAAGAATTCAGAAGCCGAGGGAGGTGGGTTTTTTTAAGTTGGTAGAGAAGGCTGAGCCGGACGGAGTTTTGGTTCGTAATCTTGGGGGAGTTTCGTACTTCAAAGAACGAGGGGTAAAAATAGTCGCCGATTTTTCATTGAATGTTGCGAACCCAGTTTCAGCAGCCTTGTTGATGAAGCATGGAGGGTTTGAAAATCTCACGGTTTCGTATGATTTGAATGAAGGTCAGGTGAGTGAGTTATTGGCGAGCGCTCCGCCGGAGTGGTTTGAGCTTACGGTTCATCAACATATGCCGATGTTTCATATGGAACACTGTGTGTTTTGTACGTTTTTGAGTGACGGAACGAGTATCAAGAACTGTGGGAAGCCCTGTGATCAACATCATGTTCAGCTTCGGGATAGAGTAGGGCAGTTGCACATTTTAAAGGCCGATGTAGGATGTCGAAACACGCTCTTCAATGGGCGGGCCCAGACAGGAGCTGCGAGTGTTGATGAGTTCATCTCGTTAGGGCTGCGCAAGTTTCGGCTGGAGTTGCTCGAAGAGGACGCAAAGCAGGCTGCAAGGTTGATCGGCTGGTATCAAAACTTCCTCAATGGGCAGGGTGAGGCTCAGGACTTGGTAAGGAAGTTGGGCGCGATTGAGAGGCTGGGAGTTACGAAGGGAACGCTGGAGCAGAAGCGGGACGAGGTGCATTATTAGCTTTCGACTCCGTCGGTGTTGAAGGTTTGCTCGCCGAGCAGATGGCTTGCGTTACAAGGCAGTCATTGTCTTTTTTCGGGTGGCCAAGGTTTGGTGACACCGTAGCTTTCGCGCTGCGCTTGTTTTGAAAGGATCCCCCCCTTTATTAGGGTGATAAACTCTAGGTGTTCGCCGTCTGGGAATTCGAATTGAAGCTCAGTCGTGCCTTCCTGGTATTCGTAAAAGAGAATGATTTCGCTATCGTCAATGTCGGTCCAATAAGGTTCTCCGAAAATAGTAATAATCTCTTTCCTATTTGTTGTGTTTGAGAGAAGGAGCGACTTGTCTTCCACGAGGAAGATGCCTTTGAAAATTTTGAGGGTGAAAAATGCGTGATTAAGCTTGCCGTTCTTTATTCCGAGTTCGTATCCATACTGATCGGACTTTAGGGTTGTTTCCTTCTCCAAATATTTTGCGAAAGAGTCTCCATCCCAGGGCTCTTTTCCGAGGGGCGTCGATCCAATGATGAACTTGGTGAGATCAACAGAGAGTCGGCTATCGGCTGCGCTGACGTCGAAGTTTTGGCGATCGGTGTTGAGAAAAGAAAAGAGCCCCATGATAAGATCAAAGATTAACCCTTCAGCTCATTGGAGTAAAGGTGGCAGGGAAGTATCCACCGTAGTCGATATTGATTTTCTTGAGCAATCCGGGAGGGTAAACAGGAAGAATGAAGGAAGCCCTTATCGAGAGATCGTGTAGTAGGCTTGGAGGGAGTCCTTCCGGTTTTTGGGAAGATTCTTGGATGAGAAGTAGAAGACGCGGCTTCCAGCCTGTCGCTGATCGTTTGGCTTAAGTTTGATAGTAATTGTGCCCTTTTCCCGATTCGCCTTCTGGCTGGCGATGGTCTCCTTTAGCTTGTTGTTGCTTGGGGAACCGTAGTCGGGCTTATCGTGGTAAAACCATGATTCGATAGCGAGGTCGGTGCCCTCCGCGAGTTCCTTGGTGTTGCCGCTGAAGTGTAAGGTGAAGGTGTCACCTTTGCGGGAAATATCCTTCAACTGCGGGGAGTCATTCTTGGTGTAGGTGAGTTTAATGAGGGCGTGCTGGCTGCCACCACGGGCGCGCCATCCACGACCAGTTTGACCGACATACATCGCGCCGTCTTTGTCGAATGTTTGTCTCATGAGACCGGAAGGAAAGTCGTCTGCGAAGTGGATAAGAGCGGCTTCATTTTTAGGCTTAAGGGCAATCCGGAAAAGGGTCGAGAGGGTTTGATCTCCACAATAAATATCTCCGGCAAAAGGACCAAATTTACCGTCTGTGGTGTCCCAAGTTGGGCTACCGGGAGCGTTGGCGATGCGACCATGTGGTAAAAGAGCGACCGATACGGCGCGCTTTGGAGCCCATTTGTCCCAAGCAATTTCTGGCGAGTCGGGCTTCATACCCGGAACGTCTACAAGGCCGGAAGGATGACCGTAGTAGTTCCCCTTTTCGACAAGATGCATCTTCGAGGTGCCATTGTATTCACCTTGGTTCTCGGTGTAGTAAATGTCTCCCTGAGGGCTGGCTGAAATTCCGGCGGGGCTTCTCAGTCCCATTGCAAAAGGGATAGTTTTACCGTCAGGGGTGACTTGCAAGGTCCAGCCACGGTAGCCGCCTTGGGAGCCCATGAATGGGCCATTGGCTTTGTGGATCTGGCGACCGTTACGGTGGTCAAGGTTTAGGGTAAAGTAGTAGTTCCCAGCCTTATCCTTTGCCGGGCCGTGCAGGTATCCGTGGTAGTTGGCGGTGAAAAGGAAGTCATCGCTTAGAGTGCGAAAGGTCTCATAGAATCCGTCGCCATTTTTATCATAGAGTGCGGTAAGTTCTGCCTTTTGACCAACGACGAGCCGATCCTTTTCAACAATTACACCAAGGGCATCGAGAAGGCCGTCGGCAATCATGGTCCAGGTGTTGTCTTTGAAGCGCCAGACTCCGGCGGTGCGGGTGGTGACGACGATGGAGCCGTCTTTGGGATCGAGAGCCATCCCAAGGGGTTCGAAGAGTTGTGGACGACCCTGTGGATCGGTCGGAGCAGGGACGCGTTCTGCAGAATAGCCGGGCAAGAGGACGATTCGGTCCATGGGAGTGAGTGCGACCTGCTGGGTCAGGGTTGACGGGATAGGGTTGGGCCTCCAAATCGACTCAGGTTTGTCGGTTTTTGTTTCGTGCTTGGAGGCCTTGCCATTCTTGGTCGATTGAGTGACAGCAAGGCCGTCAGCTTTGATAGTGAAAGTCAGAGAGTAAGTGTCTTTGCCAACACGGTAATGGAAGGTTGGGTGGCCCTTGGGATCGGAGGGGTAGTCGTAGCCAATGAACTGTGCGTTGGCTTTTTTAAGTTGGTCGATGAAGTCTTCATCGCCCCAGAGATTATTTTCGATGCTTTTTCCATCGTTGATGAGGGGTGATTTAAAAGAGAGATCAACCGGCTTACCATGGAGCTTGGGTTGGTTGGAAAGGCTTACCTCACGAGCATTGTAGCCCAGAGCCGAAGGATTGTTGCCTCGCCCTGACATCTCGTTCTTAAGATTGAGAAATCCACCCCACCAGACTTTGCTGATGGTCATGTTGCGAGGATCAAAGGCGTAGTTGAGCCCGCTGGGGTGCCCTACGTGGACGGCACGTGCGGACGAACCGGGAATGCGAGCGCGAAAAATACGGGTGCGGTCGGTGACGAGGATTTCGGTGGGGTTCTCGTGAATGTCTTTAACAACCGTTCCCTCCTTAAGCTCGGCCATGACCTTGGATGGGCCGCGAAGTCCGTCATCGTTTAAAGTTTGCAGATAGTGGAAGATGGCTTCGGCCTTTTGCTCATTCAGGAAAGCATCGGGGTAGGCCGGCATGACGGGTAAGAAAGTGGTTCCTTTGGTTGGTGCGACTTCTGAGATTGCGATCTCGGTAGCCGGGGTGCGCAGTGACTTTTTAAAATATGCGTAGTCAGCAGTGATGGTGTGCTTATGGTTTTCTTCAGCTTCAATGATGTCGCGCTTGCGTGCAGTGCTTGGGAAGAGGCCGTAGAGCCCGGGGCCGGTTTTGACTGAGGTGTCGTCCTTGATTTCAGAATGGCATTCTGCACAACCTACGGCGTTAAAAGTTTCTTTTCCAAGTTTGACTAGGTCAACTTCAGCGGCGCTAAGGCCGACTGTGGCAAGAGCTAGAAATGAGAGTGATCGATTTAACATAGGCTGAGATTGAAAAATCGTGGCCGGAAGGTCGAGAACTGAGTTTTTTTTTTGAATGGAGAAATTCTGGGAATTGACTAGTGTGGCAATAGTCCTTTCGGAAGAAAGGCCGTTTTCAATCTGATATTATTTTGAATATCTGTGTCTTTTTACGCTTTCTTGGGACGATGGTCCTAATGATAGGCATCGCCATGGTGATTTCGGTTTCTCTTTCGGCAATCGTTCCTGCGGGCGATCTCCATGAAACAGGGCTCGATTTGGAAGGCTGGGTGATTTCGCTGGCGATCACTCTGACTGTTGGGGCGGCCTTGTTCATTGTCGGATATGTTAAAGGCAAGCGTTCGGGTCGTCCTTCGGCCATGAGGCGCAGAGAGGCAATGGCTTTGGTGGGTGCGGGTTGGTTTGCTTGCAGCTGTGCGGCAGCATTACCTTATTTCTTTTGCGAGCCTCACGTTTCGCTGGATTATGCCTTCTTTGAAGGGGTTTCGGGCCTGACCACGACTGGATCGACCATTTTTGTCGATTTGGAGCGCCTGCCTAAGTCGATCCTGATGTGGCGATCCCTGACGCAGTGGGTTGGGGCAATGGGGATTCTCGCGATGTTCGTGGTAGTGCTCTCGGGGATGACCTCGAGCAGTAAGACTTTGATCGGCGCGGAGTCATCGCTATCGAATACTGATTTGGCGAGTTTGCGGCAGACCATGAGACGGATTTGGCTGCTTTATTTGGGTTTCACCATCGTTTGTGGTCTTGGTTTGTGGGGAATGGGTTTGACTCCATTCCAGGCGGTAAATCATGGGTTGACCGCTGTTGCGACAGGTGGATTTGGAACAGAAAATACCAGTGTGGCGGGAGAGCCTTTCAGCACAGCAAGTAAGATCTGGCTCATGCTGTTTATGATACTAGGTGCGATCAGCTTTCCTTTTTATCTCACGATGATGAAGCGGAAGTGGAAGGATCTTCGTGAGAAGTTTGAGGAGGTCTACTGGTTTTTAGGAATCGTTGGAATTGCGTCGCTGGTTTTGCTGATTCAACATTTTTCGGGTGGATTTGATGGGGCTCAGCCAGTTGATATTGTATTTAATGTAATCTCGATCGGCACGAGTACCGGATACGTAAGTAGTGATTTTGATGAGTGGAGCCGATTGGCGGTTGGTGTCTTGGTTTTATTGATGGTGGTGGGGGGATGCTCCGGTTCAACGGTCGGGGGCTTGAAAGTGAGCCGGATTATCATGTGGGTGAGGTTTTTAAAGTCCGGTTTGCACCGTACTTTTCGCCCTAAGATGGTAGAACCAATTAAGTTAAATGGTCGAAAAGTTCAGGATGGCGCTTTTGAGCAATTATTTCTCGTAATCTCTATGTTCGGATTTTTTGCGATCATGGGGACCTTTGTTTTGCAATTGCTGGAACCAGCTCAGTCTTTAAAAGGTTCGCTTTCTGCTGTCATTAGCTGTCTTGGGAATATGGGGCCAGCTTTGGCCGATATGGGTGGAGCCGAGGGGTTTGCTCAGGCGGGGGCAACGACCAAGGTGTTCTTTGCAACCTTAATGATTTTAGGCCGTCTGGAGTATGTCGCTTTTGTAGTCCTCTTCAGCCGCCAGCTTTGGAAGCGCTACTAAAGGATCTTCTCGACGAAGCGTTCGCGTTCGAAACGCTCGAAGCGATCAGGTTCTTCTCCAGTGCCGATGAAGCGCGGAGCAATACCGAGTTCCTTTTGAATGGCGGCGGCAACGCCACCTTTACCTGACCCGTCGAGCTTGGTGAGGATAAGTCCGTTGAGCGGGACCGCTTTTTGAAACTCACAGGCCTGATTGAGAGCATTTCCGCCAGTGGAGGCGTCGACAACGAGGAAAGTTTCGTGCGGAGCGGTCTCGTCTTGCTTGCCAATCGTCCGTTTGATTTTGGCGAGTTCATCCATGAGATTATTACGGGTGTGGAGTCGCCCGGCAGTGTCACAGAGGAGAAAATCGTAGTTGCCAGCAATCGCTTTCTGGTGGGCTTGATAGCAAACCGAGGAAGGATCTGCTTCGTGAGCACCGGTGACGACGGGGAGGTCAAGACGCTCGCCCCAACGAACCAGCTGTTCAACGGCGGCGGCTCGGAAAGTGTCTGCGGCAGCCATCAGGACGGAATACCCTTGGCTTTTGAGTAAGTGGCCCAGTTTGGCGGTCGAGGTGGTTTTCCCAGTACCGTTGACTCCGACAATCAGGAGGACGACGGGATTGCTTCCGGCCCGGGGTTCGAGAGCTGATGCATCTACCGGGAAAAGCCCAGCCAGTTTGTTACGGGTTGTTTCCACAACATCATCGGCAGATATTTTTCGGCCAAGCTCTTTGAGTTCCTCAACAATCTCGAGTGAGAGCCTCACGCCAAGATCACCGGAGATGAGATCGGCCTCAAGGTCATCCCAATCGATTTCGGCCTTATTGGTAACCTTGTTAAAGAGCTTTTTGAAAAAACCTGCCATGGCGGGCGGATGCTTGTTCAAAATTCACACAAATGCCAAGGTTTATTGCGGTGTCCTTGTGCATAAACGAGATTTTTGAGATCACTTGCACTTCGGGAAATTTCGCGTTATGAGCTTTTAGACGCTCCCGTAGTTCAACGGATAGAACAAGGGTTTCCTAAACCTTAGATGGAGGTTCAGTGCTCCGTGGAGAGATGAATATTACCATCTCATAATGAAGGTGTTAAATTTATTCTAAAGATTTTTCAGGATGCTTGAAATTGGTTCATCTTTGACGCTTTCAGGTTAGTCTTACCACTTATTTGGTAAACTTTTGGTAAACTTTTTTGGTTAGTTTTCCCTTCTAGACCAACTGATACTGGCGCATAGAATTTCACCTTTCGGAGCTAACGAACAACTGAGCGAGGTTTGTAGACATCGCCAGAACCAAAAACATCAAAAATCACTTCTCACCTCTTGCGGAGGTTTCGGAAGTGTGTTTTTCTTTTTATGTCCCTGCTGCCAAGAGAGATTTTCCTCTGAGCAAGCTTCGAGAAGGATGGTTTTGTCAGCTTCCTTACAAGCGCGGTTGACGTAATAGTTAATAGAAGACAAAGCCTTTCTCTCGCTTAGTGTTAAGAACGCGTAACACAAGTGGGCGGACTCAGGTTTGGAATAAGCAATATCGCTGACCTATAGCTCCGACTAACATCACTAATGATGTTACCGGTGTCGCTCGCCAGAGGGATTCAGCTACAGGTCGAACATCGCCATTCCACCTGAAAAAATGAAAAAACTTAGCCCTAAATGGGTGCCAATCAAGGGAGCGTCAGATTACGCGATATCACCCCAAAACTACGTCTATAACCTGAAGACGATAAAAAAGATGAAACGCTATTGGGAGAACCTAAAGGATTACTCGTTCGTCTACGACGACGAAGGAAAATTAAGGAAAGTTTGCCACTCCAATCCAACCGTTGAAACCTACGGCTTACCAGATGAAGAGATGCGTATCATCTACGATTATCCGGATTACAAAGTAACGGCTTACGGTGCAGTTTGGAAATACCGAAAGACTGGCAAGAGGTATCGCGGCAATCCATTTCTGGTCGCCAAGAAAGATATTGGTGAGAAGAAGTATATTCGCCTTAAGACGGAAGACGGTCGCGCCCATTGGGTCCGCATGGAGAAGATCATGAAGGACACCTACCCTGAACATTAAAATAAAGAGCGAACTACAATGGTTTTGAATAAGCCCTCTATACTGGATCCTTAGCCTCTGAATCCCGCATAGCGACAATCAGATCTCAGGAGAGTTAGTATTCTATTAGCTTTTGGACCCCCACTTCAAAAACTATTCTCTCTAACCCTTAGTTCTATAATATATATATTATAGAACTAAGGGTCTGGGGAAAAAGTTTTTCAGAGGGGTCTGATTCATAATAAAATACTAAAGACGCTATCCCCTTAATTCTCGACACCTTAGGGCCGAGCCACAACCCTTCTGCATGCGCGCTTTCAGCTGGCTCCTAACGCTCCTTTTCTTTGTCGGATGCGAGGAATCTAATCAGCCGCAAAACGCCCCTCAGAAGCCGTCTGAGGCTTCACCTTAAATCGATCAATACTGACCCACATAAGCAGGATCCCCGAATCCTGAAAGGGGAGGGGTGAATCCTCTTCGCTGGATCTCTGAAAAGGGAGTGGTGAAAGGGGAGACACGCCACCGGTGGGGGTGCGGTTTTTTTGGGTGGGTTGGTCTGTATATAATAGGGTGCTGAGAAAAAATTGATCAGCCTCTCCTTCGGGGACTGCGAGGGGACGCAGACAAGACCGATCAATTGACCATGAACCATCCAAGGCCTGAACCTAACATTCAAAGTGGTCCAGAAATGGTGACATGATCATTCTCATCAATGACTTCATCGTAATTATTGATTCACGGAAATGAGGGAGGCTAGGGTAGGATGATCCTATGACAATAAGATCTATCAATCGCCTTGGCCTCACCATTTGCACAGTAGCTCCGATGCTGGCTATATCTTCCTGCTCTACGGTGTCCAATGGGGCTTCCATGCTTTTGGCGGCACCGATTATCCTGCCAATGGGTGTCGCTGCTACGATCAATAGGGCCGAAGAGCGTGCCAACGAGCGACGAAGAGAGAGATCTATAAAAGCTATAAAAGCCAAACGGACAGACGGCCCCTT
>JAQWSX010000094.1 GCA_029242935.1 Akkermansiaceae bacterium | reverse complement strand
ATCTTGGCGAATGTGTTTGAGGATGTGCTCAGGAATGAAATCATCATCGCGTTTGCCGAGAATGTGAGTGGACTCGAAAATTTCACAGAGCTTTTCGTTGAATGCAACGTAGCGGAGCTCGCGGTCTTTGACGAAGTAGATGAAACCGGGGAGGTCGTCGAAGATGGTGGCGAGATGATTCTCAACGCGATTTTTCCGGAAGAATTGGTCGTTCTGCATCGCGATGGTTTCTTTGGCGTTTCTGAAAGGATGCCCCTTAGGTTGTTATTTCTGCGCTCTCCAGGCACGAGCAAGTTCTTCAATTGAGCTTCCTGTGTGAGCTTTCCAAAGATTTTCTTCGTATCGTCCGTGGCGAGCGTCGTCGTTTATGAGGGTTACGATATCTTTCTGGTAGTTTCTCGAGACCCAATCGATGAAGTTGGCCGAGATCCGATAACTGGCATCGTGTTTCATTCGGCTAATTTGAGCGGGAGGATAGTGAGCTCCCCTCGATTCCGGTTCGTAGAGGAACCACCGGATGTAATCAGCTAATCCTTCGGTCACCCAACTGGGGGTTTGTCTAGGGCTGGGGTTCAGTCGAGGTGCTAGCCAGTAGTTTTGCACAACGTGGACGAGTTCATGGACGACACAGCCTTTAGCTTCTTTCCTAAGTTGATTTTTGAACCAACGAGCATTCATAGTGATAAATGAACCGGTGGCGTAAGCGGGTATTTCATTGGGGACGTTGTTTTTGAACTGCAATGTCACTTTTTGAGGCGCTTCATAGCCTTTGCTGGGTAGGAGATCGACGATTTTGGGATACCATTCCAAGATGACGGAAGAAAGGTCATCCTTAACCCACTTTTCGTATTGGGGAGCATCGGAGGTATCGACGATAAATGAAAATTTTTTATCCTTTGTTGCAAAGCGGATTACTTTAGCGGGGTTTGCGTTAGGTAGGAAAATGAGTTCCGGACCATCAGCTTCAACGATGTCGATCTCACTGAAAAAGGTGAGACCGAAAGGGGTTTTCTTTTCGGTGGGCTTGAGATCGAAGACGAGGTGGCGGAAACGACCGATGGTTCCAGTGAGGCAGGCGGCATGACGTCCACCCATTGAGCGATTCGGCCTGCGCGTATCAATAGAGGCGAGCTTGACCCAATCTTCATTTTTTAGATCTGCGGCGCCCTTGGGTGGTTCTCCGGATCGTGAAGCATAAAGGTCAAACACCTGAGGTCCCCGGTTTTGGAAGTGGCGGGAGTAAGTTGTGATGCGTTTGAGATCGACGGATTTTTTGAGATCAACGTGAACAAGGCCGCCATTGGAACCTGCAGCAAAGAAAAAGTTTTTGCGTGGTGCATCGTCGCTGGATGGCACCTTTCCATCGTATAGCGCGGCGATGCCTCCGCTATTCTGATCAATCTTACCGGAAATAATCTTCCATGTGGCCTTTGTGCCAAAGTCATTCGTCGCCGGTGCTTGAATGTCTTTAAAGGTAAAGCCACTCCCGAAGATTTGTTGCTCTGCGGTGGTTTTAATCTCGGCGAAGAGAGCTGAGGATAAGAGGCCAAGACTGAGGGTGACTTTACTTTTCATTTGATCTCAGTTGAAGAGGTTTGGGGGGTGTTCTTTGGCTGCCTTCTAGATTCCCCCCCTTTTCCTGAAGTGATTTGATGATGTTACGTTCTGAAGAAACGAGTTTTGGAAACGCTATCTTGCTTAATTATTGATGAAAATCGAGGAGTTCGATTTCAAAAGTCAATTCGCCGCTAGGTTGGCCGGCTCTGGGGTTTTCTCCATACGCGAGGTTTGCAGGAATCCAGAATCGCCTTTTTTCCCCTTTGGTCATGAGTTGCAGACCTTCGGTCCATCCTTGTATGACCTGATCGAGTGGAAACTCTGCGGGCTTAGCGCGCTTGTAGGAGCTGTCAAAAATCTTACCGTCCTTGGATTTGCCCTCGTAGTGAACTGTGACCGTGCTTAAAGAGTTTGGGGTGGGGCCAATCTTGCCGGGACGAAGGAGTTTATGCTTTAAGCCGGTGAAGGTTTTTTGGACACCTGGTGGAAGCGGTATGGCGGGTTTGGCTTCTTTCATGTTCTGGTTGCACGAAATAAACGCGAGGAAGATTACCAATAAAAGAGGTGTAACGGTTTTCATAAATCGGTCGGGGTGAATGCTCGCATCACGTTGCGCTGAATCAAGGTTGTAATAATGGTTGGCTTCATATGGGGCTTGTATATTTTTGAGGTATGAAATCCTTAATTCCAGTTTCTTGCTTTGCGATGGTTTTTGCATCCTTCAGTGCGGCAAATCCTTTGAAAGTTTATATTCTTGCCGGGCAGTCTAACATGGAGGGGCATGCTAAGCTCTCCTCGTTTGATCACATCGGGATGGATCCAAAGACGGCTCCAATTTTGAAAGAAATGCGGGGGGCGAGTGGAGAACCGGTTGAACTTGAAGATGTTTGGATCACCTATCGGACGGGTAAGGAAGAGGATCAGCCGGGAGTTGGTAAGCTGACCGCGGGGTTTGGAGCCCGGAGAGTTTCGACCGAGGATGGTGGTAAAATCGGACCTGAATTCACCTTTGGAATCTACACTCGAAAATTGGTGAACAAGCCTATTTTGATCATCAAGACAGCTTGGGGTGGGAAGTCCATCAATACGGATTTTCGCCCGCCCAGTGCCGGACCTTATCAGTTCAATAAAAAGCAGTTGGAGACTTTTAAAAAGCAGGGAAAGGACATTGCTAAAATGAAGGCAGAGCGGAATGCCAAAGTTGGACATTATTATCGGATGATGATGGATCACGTAAGGTCGGTTCTGAATGATCCCGGCAAGGTTCATCCCGGATACAATGCCGAGGATGGATACGAGTTGGGCGGATTTGTTTGGTTTCAGGGTTGGAACGATATGGTCGATAGTGGCACTTACCCCGATCGTGGTAATAAAGGCGGGTATGATAAATACAGTGAAGTGATGGCCCATTTTATCCGCGACGTTCGGAGGGAATTGAAGTCACCCAAGTTGCCTTTCGTGATTGGCGTGATGGGAGCTGGCGGCCCGACTGATCTTTATGGGCCGAGGCAGAAACGCTATAAAAACACCCATCAGTATTTCCGAGATTCCATGGCTGCTCCCGCTTCACTTCCGGAGTTTAAAGGGAACGTGACCGCAGTGTTGACCGAGAAGTATTGGGATCTTGAACTTGATGCGGTTGATCAGAAAAGAGGAGAGCTTCGTTCGAAGGAAAAGGAGCTCAAAGAGGAGGGGCTTTCGAAAAAGGAGATCTCAAATCAACTTAAGGGCATAGAGGCCAAGCTTTTCACGGCTCGTGATCGCGAATTACTGAAAGGAATCACCAACGCTGATTACCACTACAAGGGCTCCGCTAAGATTATGGCTCAAATCGGCAAGGCTTTTGCGGAAGCCTTGGAAGGTTTCAAAAAGTAAAGAGCCCACTAGGGAAGTTTCAGGATCCGGATGCGGTAGTATCCCGAATCAAGGCCAGTGACATCGGCCTGATTCTGACTTTTAATAATTTCGGTTTGAACCGAGCTCCATTCTTTCAGATCTGCTGAATACTCGAGTTGGATCTCGAGATCGGGTCGGCGCGCGTCGAGTGGGTAGATCACTCTAATGCTATCACGGTTCTTGTCGATTGTGATAAGTTCCGGGGGGTCAAGAATGAGTGGGTTTCGATCAAAAGCGTATTCAAAAATATTGATAAGACCATCTTGGTCAGGGTTATCATCGGTTGTTTCGAGGTTCCAAAAGACCTGCCACTCTTCAAAAGACTTAAGAGTGTCGTAGAGGCCAGGTGATGGGGGGCTTGCGAGCCAATTGATAAAATCGTTCCCGTAGGCTTTCTCGTCGATTTTGCGAAGTGCAAGTCCGGTGCCGTCGGCGTCGGTGTCCCACGGTTGGTTATTGTCGTACTTCACCCGGTCTCCGCGAACGAAAGTTGGAGTTCCCAATCTATTTAGCGGGCCGGGTCTCTCCAGTTCTACGGTTTCGCCACCGTTATTGAGTTTTCCGTCGAACCACTCCAAAATGATAAGATCTTCTTCCGGTCGGTAGAGGGATCGGAAGAGACCTCGATTTTCGGAGAGGATGATGCGTTGGCCCGGGTTTATCACTAGTTCGGATGTGATTTGGATTTCGATTCCTTGGTCGATTTTCCAACCGCGGAGCGGAACGGGTCTGGAGCTCACATTGAGGAGTTCGAGATACTCGACCGGGTTGTGATACATAATCTCCGAGATGACAATCGGGCCCACCATTGGGAGTGAATTGAGCGCTCCCGGAGTCGGGATTTCCAGTGGCACAAAGTTGTATGAATCACTGCTAGTTTTGTAGTGAAAGCCAATCGTCTGACCTTCAAGAGAAGAACCAAATTCTTCTTCGAAGCGATAATAGGAGAGCTGGTCGCTATTCGCTGAAGTGAGGTAAACGGTCTCACCAGTGTCACTCAGGGCAAAGCTCTCAAATCGCCCTGGATCATCACTATCTTCACCAAAATGAAGATCTTCGGTGAAGGTGAGGAAACCGCCGGGCGGGATGATGGTGCCCGGTGGAATACGAAATTTCATAAGATTCAATTTAGAGTCGCTTAGGAACCAGCCTCCAATTTCAAGAGAGTCATTGGTGCGATTGTAGAGCTCGATCCAGTCGGACGCATCGCCCGAGTTTGCAAGGATTTCGTTGATGACAATGGTTGGCGTCTGATTGAAGGGGTAGTCATCTGGAGAGTAGTGATAGAGAGCGCCCATGTCGGCTCGGGTGCCATCAGGATCACTCGGATGTTGCGGATCTCCGGCATTGAGAGCGGGGGATCCCGTCATGATCTCAAAATTCAAGTCATCAACATCCGTAAAAAGTGGGTCGGCCAGAAGGTTTGCGGTTCCGGGGAGGAGAGTGGTGTCACTCAAGCTATAAGCTACCGCGATTGAAGAATAGGAGTCGCTTGTGATATCTTGTTCGCAACTCGCAAAGATGGAGTTTGTCACAATAGCCTGGCCTCCTCCGGAGCCAAAATTTTTCTCGTAAGCTGCAACTCCTTCTCCGCAATCAACGATGGTGTTCTGATCAACGAGGACAGAGGAGCCGGCGTCTTTCACTGCGATTCCGAGAGGGCAGCCCACGATAAGGTTGTTCTTTAAAATAATGGTAGAACCCTGCCCTACTGAAACGCCTTTGTCTGAGCTGTAGAAAATCGAATTTCCCTCAATGAGGCAGTTTAGGCATTCCTCGCCGATGTCGATGCCATCGCTATTGAAACCTTTAAAGTCGTAGATTCGGCAATCTCGGATCACGCCATCGACGACGCCGTCGTAATCGATAGCATCGGTATCAGGGGATTGGTTGCCGATAAAGGTGCAGCGGAGGGTTTCGGCGCGACCTTGTTTGACGTTAAGGCCATCTCCGGTGAGGGGAATGGCGATGAGGGAATCGCGTAGGATCATGTTGCCCCCTCGGAAGAACAGTGGTCCTCGTGATTCGCCGATATCGATAAAATTCATTTCGATATCAGCATCGAGTCCGGAAATTGCGGAAGGGTAAATGAGAGGGTCTTTTCCTCTGGAGGCGTTTCGTAAGATAAGGTGAGTCAGGCTCGATGTTGTGGTTGTTTTTTCGAACGACAAGCCGCCCCAGGTTTCGCCTTGATTACCTTTGAATTGCACTTTTTCTTCGTTCGTTCCTTCGACCGTCAGAGTTCCAAAGACACGGAGATTGATGTCAGACTGGAATTGAAGCGTGACACCGGGTTTGATTGAGAGGGTGGCGCCAGTTTGGACGATCAAGTCCTCCGTAATAATGTAGGGGGAGTTCTCTGGGGCGAGAGTAAGGTCGTTTAGTAAGGTGCCACCAAGGTTGGTCGATGAATCGGGGGTAAAGTGGGCGGTTATGGTGGTGTCACCGGCAAATGTAAGGGTGGTTTTGGCGTCCCCATCGACTTCGGCCCAGTGATTAAATCTAAAGCCAGGCGCTGGAATGGCTTCAACTTCAGTGATCGTATTTGCGAAGGCTTTAAAAGTCTGAGCCTCGAGCTTTACGCCTGCGAATTTGAAGCTGCCTTCTCCAATGGTGGCAAGAGTGAGGTCGGCGAGTGGTGTGTCTACGGAGTTGCTTCCTATCTCATCAAGAAATCGATCTTCTTGTAGGTCAACGAAGTTTTTCATTCGCTCAAGAGAGGTTGTATAGTTTGCTTCTGTGGGGTTTGACCAGCGGCTAAGTTGGCGGGGGATTTCCGGAGCGGCGGCAGCGCCCAATTTATCGATCAGTCTCTTGAGCCTGACAGCTGAAAGGGTTGAGGCAAGATGGGCGGCCGCTCTTTGGGCGAGCCGATTTCTGAACTTGGGAAGCTTACGCATCCGACTGACGGTGGTTTCTCCTTCGATGAAGCTGGTCACGTTAGACCGGCTCGAAGTATTTCCCAAAGTTCGATCCATATCTGGCAGGAACCAACGCCATTTGCCGCTGCTGCGATTGTCCTGCCAAGCTTCTCGGTTTCCTTGCCAGCTAGTGTTGCCACCGAATGTTTCGCAGATTGTGAAGTCGACCAGACTATCGATATCAATTTCTGATTCGACCACTTCCCATGCTTCTGGGCTCGATAAGCCGGGTTTGGTTAGGAACCCAAAAAGCTCTTGCCAGTCATCGGTGCTGCCATTTTCAAGCAATACCGCACTGCGATCGAAGCGAACATGATCGTAGTCACCATCATCTGTTCCGTATTCTTGAAAAAACCAATTGTCATCCCAGCGGTCGCGAATGTTATAGAGACCCCAGTAGTTTCCATTGATGAACATTGCAGCAGGACGGTAGCGGTTCGTCTCGACTTCCATTCGCCCGTCCACAATAGCGTTCCAGATGGCATCGGTAAGGTGGGCTTTCCCCCAATCATCACCGCCTTCCCGGAGTGTGAGAGCGGTAAATGTCCCGATCCCTGATTCAGGAAAAAGATCATAGTTTAATGCGTCGTCTCCGTAACGGCCGCGAATTACAAAGTTCAGGGCCTTCTGCGGGTGTGCTAGAAAGTTATTTTCGCCTCCGAGACGGAAACCGCCATTGATGGAGAATCCTTTGCTCCCATCGGCCGGGAAAAATTCGAGGTTGCCGGGAGCATCGACTCTTTTGTGGATGTTACCTCCACTGGTATCCTGGTTTCCGTATATCCCGAATTCAGGATCGAACAGGGTGTCATTAGGGGCGGTAACCGAGATGATGGGCAACCCATCTTCAAAAGACTCTCCGACGAGATAGGTATGAGTAATGATTTGGCTGGGCACTTTGCTAAGGCCGAAGGTTCGCGCCCTCACCGCGGTCGTGCCAGTGAGCTCGATTGGTCCAGTGTAAAGTGATGAGGTCGGGGTGGGGTTTGAGCCGTCGGTGGTAAAGCGAATTTCTTCCCCAATCGAGGTAAGAGTTAGAGTAGGAGGGAGTTCGTAAATTCCTCCTTCAGGGGTGAATTTTGGAATTGTGCTGGTCTCGCGAATTTTTGAAACAATGGGACTACTGTTGGCTTTTCCGGGCGTGGGTTGCGCCATGAAAATCCATGCTGCAGGGTTGATGATGGATCTTCCGTAAGAGAGATCATCAATCTGTTGGCCGAAGGAAACGTGGTCTACCAAAGTCAGAGTGGACCCCAATTCGATCTCGAGTGATGCGTCAAATCGGATGGCTGGTGAGGTTGGTGTTGCTAGGGTGACAAAGGCGGCAATCGTGTTGATTCCCTCAAGGAGATGGACCGGAGCTAGGGTGATGGTTTGGTAGAGATTTAATTCGGTGTCTACGGTTGGGTTGAAGTTGTCTTTGTAGATTTCAGCTCCATTCAAATAGAACACGATGCCATCATCGGCTAGATAGGTTAGTGAAAGTGCTCGCACTTTCTCGATTTCCTCCACCGTGAAGTTTTTACGGAAGTAGGTGCCTTGAATTTTGTCGTTAGGGTTTCCCCCAAATGATGTTTCAGTTTGGAAGGTATTGACGCTTTCGTCGTTGGTGAAATACCCGAGTGGCGCTTCCCCCGTTTGCCAGAGCGAGTCATCAAATTCAAGGGCAGTCCAGTTGGACGCAGGCACGATACCTTCATCAAAATAGGACCATTGGGTTTTCCCAAATTCGGAACCAACCGAGATCGTGTTTTGATTGTTTGGACCCGGGACTTCGATAAGATAATGAAAGTCGAAGAAGAGATCGTCGCTGGCAGTATTTGCTTGGTGGACTTCGATTGCCCACGCGTTTTCTCCGGGAATGAGTTGGTCTGAAGATATGAAAAATTCAAGGCGGCGAGTGTTGGTGGATGGGGTGACTGTGCTGACTGCCGGAGTGTTTATTGTGATCGGGCCATCGGGTAAATTATCCCGTAAAAGCTCTTTTCCGTTGAGGTGGATGACAATGGCATCATTAAAGTTGCTGGAGAAACTAACTGGCGTCACCTGATTTTCTACCAAGTCAGCCGGCAAGGTGAAATTTTGTCTAAAGTAAGTGGTAATTGGCTTAGCTTCCGGATCGGGCCCGAAGCTAACCTGAGTTTTGATAGTTGGCTTTTTGGGATCTCCATGGCCAAAGATTCCGCTCCCCGTTCTCCATGCAGAGTCATCATAGTTCGGGGTCTGCCAGCCGACTAAAGTCCAATTAAAAGCTTGGTCAAAATAGGTCCAATTCGAAGTCTTCGGGAAGACTTCACGTCTCTCACGTTTATCACGACTCAGGAAAATCTCTTCGCCGCTTGATGAGAGTTTGAAGTTCGTGTGATGGAATTGGGTTGTGAATTTCTTTCCACCAACATAGTTGCGGGAATACTCTTGGCCTTTTGGTTTATCGTAGCCGTCCGCAACAATGACAAGGTGCTCAAATGGTTTAATTGTGGCCTTCCGTGAGAAGGACCATTTTGTGAGATTGTCCGGATCATCACTGAGGTAGTATCCGTGGAGCGATTCAGGCTCTGAAGAGGTGTTGAAAAGTTCGATCCAATCCGGGTAATCTTCAAAATCTATGGCGTTTGGGAATGACCTGGTATTAGAGGCCGTTACTTCATTGATTCTAATCTCGGCAGCTGTATTCAACGACAGTGCTACTGCCAAAAAGGCGGAGATAAACCTCATAGTCTAAGTAAACTTCTGTTCGTCGATTGAGTCAAAGGCGGAATAGCTGATCATAAAAAACGGGTTCCGCATTTGCGAAGCCCGTTTTAAAAATTGGGAGTCAGAAGAGTTTACTTACCGATCGCATAAAGGTGGGTTTGGGTAGCGACATAGACGACGCCGTTGGCGACCACGGCACTGCTATAAATAGGAGCGGGAAATTCGATCGTAGCAAGTGACTTGAGTTCTTTGCCCGCTTTAAGGATATGGAGTTCACCGTCTTCGGTTCCAAGCCAGACCTTGCCGTCGGCAACCAGAGTGGATCCCCAGATTCGTGACTGGGTTTCGTGAGTCCAGTATTGCTCGCCGGTCTTGGCGTCGAAGCAGTGAATGTCGCCATCGTATTCCGCGGCGTAAACCAATCCACCTGCCACGCTGACAGTTGAGATGGAGCGGCCAGTGTCCTTGGAGGTCCACTTGGCTTTCCCATCGGGACCGATGCAGGTGATTTGTCCCACGCCGTCACCGTGCTCGGGATCCTGACCGATGATGGCGTAAACGAGGCCATCTGAAATGACGGTCGTTCCAATCACTTCGCTAGGGCCGGCGTAGGTGGCATATTTGATGGGTTTGTCATTCTTTTTGCGGTATCCGGCCGGGTTGCAGTCGTGACGCCAAAGTTCTTTAAAGATGTCGAAACCTTCGTCATCTTTAACAGGATTGGGGTCGAAGGCATAAGTGTATCCGTCGCCGCCACCCCAAACGATGGCATCCTTGCCGCCGATTTTGCCGTAGGCGGGAGAGGACCAGCTCGCGTGAAGAACGCGGGTGGAAACGCCGGAAGCTTCCTCTCCTAGGAGCTTGCCGGTGTTCTTGTTGAGCCCGACAAGAGCGGGGGAATTGGGCGCTGGGATATTGGTGTGGGACCAATCGACTCCATTCGACGTCGCAGTATAAAGCACGTTGCCTACCACGACCGGGGAGCAGGAGGAAACGTTGTGAGGGAAGATGCCGAGCTCTTCGCGCATATCATAAATCCAGATGATGTCAGCGTGCTCTTTGGTGACTTTAACGACCTCGTCCTTGACCGCCATGTATTTGGCTTCGTCTTTAAAAGGACCATCGTTGCCGTTGGCCATGCCTTCGGTGTCGAGACAGACGACTTCGCCTCGGTTAGTAACGAGCCACATACGGTTACCTTCGATCGCGGGTGAGGAGCAGAGTCCGACGTATTCCCAGTCGCTCACCTTGCCGGCGCCGAGCTTGGGGATGATAAGTTGCCATTCGAAGGAGCCATCTTTTTCGTCGAAGGCCATGAGAACTCCGCGGTCTCCTTTCTGGGTTTCGTTGCGGGGAGACTCGTTGTTGGTGCCAACGTAGACTTTTCCTCCGGCGATCACGGTGTTGCCGTAAGCTTGAGAGCCTAGCTTGGCGGCCCACTTGATATTCTTGGCACTGTCGAGGAGGGCCGCTTCGGTTTCGTCATCAAGTTCACCGGGGTTGATTTCGGTGGGAAGATTTTTTGATTCGCCGACCATGTTACGGGTCGGGTCGCTACCCCACATCGGCCAATCTTTGGCGGTCGCGGTGAGGGAGAGTCCTGAAAGGAGGAGGGCGGTAGTGGTTTTCATGTTTCCGATTTAGTTTAAAATAAAAGGCCGGGAGTTTACTTGTCGGCGTTGAGTTTAATATTGTCGAGGAAGACCCGCTTTTGGGCCTGGGGTGAGAAAGCGAAGACGCCAGCCGATCCTTTCGGATGGACGCGCTTGACCGGGACCTTGATCGTCCACTCGTTAGGTTCGTCCCCGCCCTTGGGCCAGGCCTTGGCGCGGACCTCGCCGGAGCCATCTGCATTTGACTGAACGTGGGTCTTCAGGGAATACCAAGTATTGGCTTTGATTGAGAATTTGACCGATGACTTGACTCGCTCGTGATTCGAGGAAACTTCGAGGATATTTTGGTTTCCGACGAGGGTGATAAGGTATCGTTGGTTGACAAGGCCGACAGTCGACTTGATGCGGCGATTGCCATCAGTCATGACGTCAGCGGAAAGAACGTAGTTGCTCATTTCGGGATCGCCAAAGAAGTTCATGGTCCGTTGGAAAAGGACGTTGTCGAGACGATTGGCGATTACTTTGGAGCCATCTTTTTCAAGGATATACCACTTAATACGAGCACCTAGCCAGGCAAGGGGTGGGAAGTTGACTTTCTCTCCGGCGGGCGATTCCATCTTGAGTGGAACGGCTTCGAAGTCCTCGCTGTATCCTGATCCGGCGTGAACACGTCCGCGTGTGGTGGCGGACATTCCCTTGTAACTGACCTTGAGAGCCCCGGCAGAGATTTTGGCATCGGCACCGGCGGACACGGTTCCGGTTCCGGTGTCGAGAGTGGCGTCCACCTTGGCTTTCACTTTGGCAGTGGGAGGGATAAATTTCTGCCAGGTTAATCCATCGGTGACAAGAGAGACGCGGCTTCCGGTCTTATCGAGTCCCCAAACTTGGAATTCCTGCTTTTGCCCCGGGGCGATGGCGAACTCGGCGGGAACAATTTGAAGTTGGGAGATAGGTCCGGCATCCGGTTTAGCAGTCTTCACAGAAGTTTGCTCGGTGAGATCTTTATTCGAACCAAAGCAGTAGAGTCCATCGCGGGTAGAAAGGTAGACTTTGCCGTTAAGAATGGTGGGGGCCGCAAGGCATTTCACACCGGAGCCATCGGTTGACTTGATGTCGGTGTGGGAGAGAATTTCGGCCTTCTTGTCGGAGGGCTTGGTGATCACAAATGAACCTTCAAACCAAGGGGCATAGATTTTCCCGTCTCCGTAAATCGGGGAGGCGTGAATTTGGTCAGGGGCTTGCTTGTCCTGCCAGAGGGTTTTGCCGGATTCGGCATCGACGGCGATCAGTTCGCCAGTGAAGTTAGTGGTGTAGACGCGATCTTTGACGAGGATGGGGGAACTTGTGAAGCCAATGTGGTCGTCGTTACGCCAGATCTCTACCTTGGGATTAAGAACCAGCTGCTCCTTGGGATACTCGGTTGGGATTTTTAGACAAACAAGCCGGCCTTTTGAGGTGGCATCGATGTTTTCCTTTCCGTGAAGGGCGATGAGTTTATCGGTCCCATGGAGGAGGACTTGTGAGTTGACGCCGCCTTGGGAAAGCTGAAAGCGCCAGACAGGCTTTCCGGTGCGGGCGTTAACGCAGACTACATTTCCACAGCCGGTGCCGGCATAAAAAACGGCTTGGCCACCGAGTTTCCCAAAGACGGGCATCGAAAAGGAGCTGTCAACCGGGCGGATTCCGGGAGTGGAATACCAAACGAGTTTGCCGGAGAGTTTGTCAAAGGCATAGAAGCGGTCGCGGGCCGGACCGGTGGTGCCCCAGTTGGCGGTGACACAGTGAAAAATAACAAGGTTTTCAAAAACCGCCGGTGATCCTGTCCGGCCATTCGGGAAGGTGAGGCGGGCCAGCTTTTCAATGAGTGAGATTTCCCAAACAGGCTTGCCGTCAGGAGTGAAGGCGACGCAACGGCCGTTTGAGGTTTGGAGGTAAACGTTGCCGGTTTCGGGATCGATGACGGGGGATCCGACGCCGTAACGGTTGTAGACAACGTCTGAAATGTAATCGGGAAAGCGCTTCTCCCAGATTTTTTTTCCGGTATCGGCATCGAGGCAAAGCAGGGTCTCTTGGACGTCCTCGGCTGGGTCGTCGCCGAACTGGCCGTATCCAAAGATGAAGAGTCTGCCGTTTGCGATGACAGGAGCACCCGCGCCGTTGAGGTCATATTTCCAGAGCTGGGAATCGGAGCCGGGCGCCCAGGTGTCGGGAAGATTAGATTCATCGGACGTGCCGTTTTGGTTGGGGCCACGCCAGTTGAGCCAGCCTGTGACATCGGCGATGGCGGACGAGGAGAGGGCGAGGACGGTCCCGAGGGCGAGAGTTCGGAAATTCATGGGCATTTTCATACGCGGTTTCGTGGCGGAACTCTCAACCTTTGCTTGGAATTCGTCAAGGGAGCGCTAGCTATTGAGAAGATTTAAATGTGAACGGGGAAATAAGGAGAAGACTTCCTTTCATATCGTACCAAACAGGAACATCAGGGCCCCGACGGCCGTGGGGTCCGTCAACCGTTTACAATCACTAGGTAGACAGAAAGTGCCGTTGATGCCTAACTTGGATCGTCTTAATCTACTTCCCTAAAACAAGGGGTCCTGCCTCCCTTAACCCCGGCAGTGATTCACTGCATTGCAAAAATTGCAGCTCCCAACCCTCCAAAATCCATCCACTATCCACCAAACTAAAATGAAATCTCGTTTCCAAACCGCCTCCCGCTCCGGTCGTCACGGTCATATCCTTTAGATAAACGAAATAGTCTAACACTTCTTGACGGCACGAGTTTAATTTTAGAACGTTCGCGCCCTGAAATCGGTGAAGGCTGATGTCGAAACCATCCTCAGTGCGCGGCATCTTCCTGATGCCGTAGACTCAAACTCCATAAATGATTCAACCGATTGCCTCGGAGAATAACATACAATACATTCTAATGAAAAAGACCAAAAAGTTTCTCCTCACCTCTGCGAAGGCTCATTGCCTCATTGGCCTCGTTTCAACTTTTTATCCACTCATGGGAGCTGTGACCCCCGGTGGTTCTTTTGCGGATAAAGCAATTATTTCGATCGACGGCACAGATGGGGGAGAAACAGTCAGTAGGGCTACGTCTGCTGGCGGAATTGGTCCGGCGCTGGTCCACGATTTCAATGTTGCTGCGACGGACGGATCCTATGAGCACAATCCAACCGCAGCGGACGCGACACAGATTGCCCTTAGCTCAGGGCGTCACCTCGTGCTGTATAATACAAGATTTGATGACAATTCCGGAGGCGCTAACGACCGCTCTGAGCTTCAGAGCTATCTGACTTTGGCTGGATCGCCATTAGTGGCTGGGCGGAGCCAAGGTTTCATCCGCCGGACCGGTGGGGCCGATGAGGCGGTGATGTCGGGAGGTGCGATCATTACGGTCGCAGCCGATGATGACATCATGACTCTTGAGACTCGGCGTAGTGACAACGATACAAACACGGTCCTTCCATTCCGTGTGGCAGGTCAGTCTGCAATCCAGCTTCTCAAGCTGGACGATTCTTGGGATTATCTAAGTGCTCAGCGCTCAACCAACCAAGGGGGCAATGTCAGCACCGCTGCGGTTGATGTGACCTATGATGTTCTTGATGCGACATCGAGTCTGGGGAGTGCTTTTTCGTTCACTCCGACAAGCGGAAACGTGACACTCAACGAGACAGGCCTTTATCTCGTGTTCGCGAACACGAGCCTTCAAAAAGCGACCAACAATACTCGAACCAACTTCCAACAATCGTTGACACTCGATGGCTCGATTGTTCCTGGTTCGAGGACCACAACCTATGTGCGAGGTAACGAAGATACCAACGAAGGTATGGCGGCAATAGGAATGATCGTCGCGGCTACGGCAGGTCAGATTCTCAACGTTGAAGTGGCGAAAGAACCTACTGGCGCAAATGGTGTGATTCAGGGAGGGGAGACTGCACTCAGCATCATCAAACTGCCTGTGGCGGCGAAATACATAGAGGTGACCGACAGCACCAATCAGAACGTCGTGAATAGTTCCGAAACCGCGATCGGGTTCAATTCTCTGAGCAGTTCGGCAAACGCAACTTTCACTCAT
>JAQWSX010000077.1 GCA_029242935.1 Akkermansiaceae bacterium | reverse complement strand
ATGTGGTAGGCTTTACAACCCAGTTTACGAGCGGTGCGGGCAAGTTGCGCGGTGTTGTTGGAGTTTTTCCCTCCAATTGCAAAAACGAGTTCGGCGGCGTGGCAGAGTTCGTGAAGCGCGGTCTGACGATCTTTGGTGGGATAGCAGACTGTGTCAAAGTAGACCACTTCCACCTCAGGTCGTTGTTTGCGAACTTCATTTACAAGTGCACGAACACGGTCGATGGGCTGGGTGGTTTGTGAGATAATGCCAATGCGTTTTACATGTGGAATGGTCGCGATGTCATCGGGGTGAAGAATGACCCGGGCCTTTGGGAAATCTCCCTGAAGACCGCGGACTTCGACGTGCCCTCCCTTTCCGATGATGACAGGTTGGAATCCCTCAGCGACAACTTTGGCCAGCTTGGCGTGTGCGACTCTGACGAGTGGGCAGGTGGTGTCAGTGACCTGATATCCGGCATTGGTCCAACGGTTACGGTCACGATCAGCGGCACCGTGTGCGGTGATGATGACTTGTTTGGTGGGAGCTTGCGATTTTTCGAGTGGCGCAGTTCTCGCACCTTTGGCAACGAGTCGAGATTTAACGGTCGGGTTGTGGGCAAGTTGCCCCAAAATGGTGGCAGTGTTTTTTTTGAGAAGTGTCTCGGTAGCCTCGATGGCTTGTCGGACGCCAAAACACATACCGGTGTGCTTTGCGATGAGAATTTCGTAAGGTGGTGCGAGGATGCTCTTCATTTCACTGCAAAACTGCTTCACTTATGTGAAGAGAGAGTGAAGGAGAGGAGGAAAATCTGTGAAATGGGGGCTATTGTTCAGCAAGAGCGCTACTGAGGAGGCGATAGGCATTGGGTGAGTAGCCCGATTTTTTGAGGATCTCGAGATCGTTTTTTGCCCGGGTTTTGTTCCCCATGAGGGCGTAAATGAGGCCGCGATCAGCGATGAGCGTGAAGTCGGGGCGCTCCGGGTTGATGCGGGGAGCGATCTCGACAAGGGCTTTGCGAAGGTCGGCTTGAGCAGCTTCCTTCCTCTTAAGGATAAGAGAGGCGCGGGCGCGCCGAATGAGCCAGGACGAGCGGAATCGGGAAGAGGAAAGTTCATCCTCGATCAGGGGAAGAACAGCTTTGGTCTGGCCAGCGGTGAGGGCGGCATCGATCCAATTGTTACGAACTACGATGGACTTCGTACGATTCAACGATTTTTTTAAGATGGTGGCGGCTTTGTTAGGGCGTTGAAGTTTGAGGAGTAAACCGGCGTGGAAGAGGTCGAGCGCGGGGTCCTCGTTGGGACGGATGAGATGAAGCGTGTCACATTGTGAGCTGGCTAGTTCGATGAGTCCCAGCTTAGCGTTGTAGCTCGCGAGGAGGTAGTGAGCTTCAAATTTTTCTTCCTTATTTCCCGCAAATTTCTGATATCTAGAAATTAGAGCCTTGGCTCTCTTGTTGGTCTCGTAAAGTTGGACAAGAGCGACGAGGGCGTGGCGGTTATGTGGCTCGATCTTGAGAGCCGATTCGAGATCTTCGATAGCGTGGACCTTTTGCTGAAGGGCGCGAAACTCGGTCGCTCGTTGGTAGTAGAGATCGGCGGTGGGGTTGGTTTCGATTCTCGTCGTTAATGCCTTAATCGTCTCGGAGATATCGGTGTGCGCTAATACAAGAATGGGCGTAAAGACGAGGATGAGTAAAAAAAGGCGCGAGCAGAGCATGACTACTTCTTGAGGAGAAACTGGGGATGGAGAGTGAAGTCGGAACTGCCAATGTTCGCGTTGTGCCCTTCAATCGCTAGGACGTTCTTTTGTCCGGGCTTTAGGATCTTTGAGATTCCTTTAAGCGGAAAGTATTCGAAGCCTTCAGCTTCGTGGGTGGTGAAGCCGTCGGCCTCTTTGCCCTGTTTCTTGTCAACTCCCTGACGGTAGACCTCGTGGCCATTAAGGTAGGCAATAAAGGCGTCATCGTAGGAAATATGAAGACCAAGTTTTTCGAGATTGGCATTTTTGGGGAGTTTAAATTCCTTGCGGATGTAAATAGTGGTGAACTTCCCACCCATTTCAATTTGTGTGGTGTCATCGTTATCACCGTAACCGAAACCAGCTTTGCCGGTTTTCCAGTCGGAGACATCGTAATCGGGCGCTGCCCAATCAGTCACATTACCTGATGGATGAGAGCCTGCGAGGTAGGACCAAGTTGCGTTCTTATCGATGAGCGCGGCGGCGTTACGGGGAGCAGTGGGACTGGTTGGCTTCTTCTGATTTTTCTGCAATGGTTCAGGTTGCCAGGGGTTTTCGACGACGGTGTGGGTGACTTCTCCGCTTTTTTTGATGGCGAAGGTGTCACGAATGACTCCGTTGGAATTGAGCATTTCTCCCTTGATGGTGTCATCGGCGATTGTGATGAGGCAGGAACCGTGATCGAGGATGATACGACGCATGACCGGGTGGGTGCCAGAGCGTCGGTTACCGGTGCCGCCATGACCGGTAACAATGGAGACGTGGCCGTTGTTTGGCTTCAGGCCCTCGCTCTTGCGGTAGGGTCCGTCGCCTGCCGGGTCTCCGTCGCCATCGTCGAGGATGACTCCTTTGGCAACCGAGGGAGTTTGATAGGCTCCGTCGATGAGCATGGAGCGCTCGTAAATGTGGGAGTGTCCGGTAAAGACAAGATCTACACCGCCACTTTCGAGAATGGGCATGATGTGCTCGCGCATCTCGACGAGTTGGCCTTCACGATCAGAATCGTGTGAGCCTTTGGTGTAAGGAGGATGGTGAAAGAAGGCGACGAGGAAGTTCGCTTTGGTTTTCTCGAGGTCGGCCTTGAGCCACTGAGCCATTTCGCCGGTAGGGCGGCGATCGAGGTCGTGAGAGTCGAGGCAAATGAAGTGGACCTTGCCCCAGTCGAATGAGTAGAAGGCTTCCTTCCCAGATGGAAGGCCACCGGCTTCGGCTTTGGTGGGGCTAATGAAGGCATCGTAAAATGGTCCGATACCGGTTGCCCCTTTGGAAGTACGGCCCTCGTGGTTGCCCATCGAACCCCAGCAAACGGTGTTGCGGAGAGTGGGTTCATACATTCTAAAAAAACGGTCGCTGAATTCCTTGTTGGTGCCGGAACCATAAGCCATATCACCGACGTGGAGGTAGAGGTCGATGGGGCGCCCGTTCTTGGCGGTGTGCTCGACCATCGAAGTATGGACCTGGGCCTGTGCCTTACCTCCAGTGCCGGAGTCGCCGACGACCCAGAAGTAAACCGGAGTATCTGATCCGGGAACGGGGTTGGTTTTGAAACGATAGGATGTGTCGGCTGGGGTCAGGCGTTTGTCTCCGTCATAAATCGCATAGTAGTAACTGGTCAGTGGCTTGAGCCCCGTGAGGGTGGCTTCGAATTGGCGGGAGTCGACCGGTGCGTCCTTGAAGATTGGATTTACTTCATCGATTGACGGATGTTTCCGGGTGATAAGCTGTTCGGCAGGGACTTCCGAGGAAAGGCGATCGACGGTTGTTCCGAAAACGACTCTTGGCTTCATTTTGGTGCGGGCACGCCAAACGACACGCATGGAGTTACTCGTTGCCAATTGAACGTAGGGCTGCCGGGAGAATTCTTCGATGATGGCGGCAGGAACAAAGAGAGAGCTTAAAAAAAGGAAAATGAGGGGTTTCATATGCGAGGAATTGGAGCTTGAGAGATTTTCAGGATTTCGCAATCAAGATTGTAAGTTTGACTGAATAGTAGGGGTGGGGGTATTCAGGGGGCCTTATGAGACTTTTATTGCTCCCGACCATTGTGATTTGTGCCCTCGCCTTGAGTTCTTGTGGTTTGCTTCGTTCTGCTACGCAAATGCCAATTCGAACCTTGCAAGGAGTGGGAAGAGCGGTGGGCGTCGGGCTGGAGCAGAACGAGGTCTTGGACAGGGAACAATCTGCGACCCCGACAAAGTGGAAGTCTGTCCAAGAAGATTAATTTGATAGGCTGAAACGCCTGAAAGCTCATAGTCCCCATAGGAGCTCTCATGCCTCTTCTCGTCGCCTCGCCGCTGAGATAGGAGGCTTCGTCATTTTGGGTCCAGCGGAACTCCTGATTAAGAGCGGGGCTCAGATTTTCTTGGCCCGCCGCTGATGATCTCGTTGCCGGTTCCTTTCTCGTAGGTTTTAAAGTTCTCGAGGAAAAGATCAGCGAGCTTGCGAGCGCTGGTGTCGAAGGCGGCCTGGTCGCTCCAGCTGTTGCCGGGAACGAGAATGTCTGATGGGACTTCCGGAACTTCGGTGATGGTTTCGAACCCAAAGAGGGGATCGGTTTTGACAGGAGCGTTTGCAAGTTTGCCATTGTAGATCGATTCTACGATGGCGCGGGAATACTTGAGTTTGATGCGCTCACCGTCGACGTATCCACCTTTGATCCAGCCAGTGTTGACGAGCCAGACGCTGACCTCATGGTTTTTCATTTTCTCGGCAAGGAGCTCGGCGTAACGGGAAGGGTGAAGGACGAGGAAAGGCGCGCCGAAGCATGCCGAGAAGGTGGCGGTTGGTTCAGTCACTCCCATTTCGGTGCCGGCGACCTTGGCGGTGTAACCAGAAATGAAGTGATACATGGCCTGCTCTTCGCTGAGCTTGGCGACCGGCGGAAGCACGCCGAAGGCATCGCAGGTGAGGAAGATGATATCGGTGGGGTGGCCGGCGATGCAGGGCACGAGGGCATTGTTGATGAATTCGATAGGATAGGCCCCTCGGGTGTTTTGGGTGAGCGAGGTGTCGTGAAAATCGACGTTGTAGTCTTCGTCGTGCACCACATTTTCAAGGACCGCACCATAGTGGAGTGCGTTGTAAATATCGGGCTCGGTTTCCTTGGAAAGATCGATCGCTTTGGCGTAGCAGCCGCCTTCGATATTAAAGACGCCGGTGTCGGTCCAGACGTGCTCGTCATCGCCGATGAGCTTGCGAGTGGGATCGGCCGAAAGAGTTGTTTTACCAGTCCCGGAGAGTCCGAAGAGGATGGCCGAGCGGTTGGTCTGGGGGCAAGCGGTAGCCGAGCAGTGCATGGAGAGGTGACCCTTCATCGGCATGAGGTAGTGCATTAGGGTAAAGACCCCTTTCTTCATTTCACCGGCGTATTCAGTGCCGAGAATGACCATTTCTTTTTCCTCAAAGCAGACGTCTATCGAAGTCTTGGAAGTCATCCCTTCGGTGAGGCGGTTGGCAGGGAATTGGCCCGCGTTGTAGATCGTGAAATCGGGCTCGTCAAAGACCGCTAATTCTTCCTCGGAAGGATTGATCAGCATGATCAGCATGAAGAGCGCATGGTAGGGGCGAGTACAGATAACGCGGACCTTGATGCGGTTTTCTGGATCCCAGCCAGCAAAGGCATCGATGACGTAAATCTGCTCGCGGGTGTTGAGGTAGTCCTTGGCACGTTCGCGGTTGATCTCGAAGGTGTGCTCTCCGATGGGCATGTTGATGTCGCCCCACCAGACGTGATCTTTCGAGGCGGCGTTCTCGGTGATGCGTTTGTCGCTGGGCGAACGGCCGGTTTTTTCACCGGAGTAGGCAATGAGGGCTCCAAAAGCCGAAAGGCTGGTGGACGGCTCGTAGCGAATTGCGTCCATGTAGAGCCGTGAAGTGGCAGGATTGCGGACGATATTTTTGGCTTCGATGCCGAGATGGGAAAGATCGACGTTTTTCACAGAGGCGAAACTAACATAAACCATGCCAGAGTGAACGCCTGCAAAAAATGTGAGGAGGAAAAGCCAAGCAAGATACCGGTTTCGAGGAATTTAAGCGTCTTCTTCAGATCAGGAGGGACGATGAAGGCCTTGGGTTTGCCTCAGCGAGGATACCGACTCCGGGTTCAGACTATCAGGCGTCGACGATGGCGAACTTGAGCTCGGCGCTAGAGACAACCTGACCATTCACGGTGCAGGAGGCGACGGCGGTGCCGATCGTGCGGCGGAAGCTGAGAATTTCAGCGTCGATGAAGAGGGTGTCGCCAGGCACCACTGGCTTCCGGAATTTGACTTTATCGGCGCTGAGGAAATAGCCAATTTTACTCGCGTTGTCCGGCATGCGCATGATGAGGATGGAAGCGGTTTGGGCCATAGCCTCAAGCTGGAGGACTCCGGGCATGACGGGGTGTCCAGGAAAGTGCCCTTGGAAAAAGTCCTCGTTCATGGTGAGGTTCTTGATGGCGGTGCACTTCATCTCAGAGGAGAAGCCGGTGACGCGATCGATCAGGAGGAAGGGGTAACGGTGGGGGAGGATTTTTAGGATCTCGGTGATGTCGAGGACGGCTTCGGCCTGTGGTAACTCGACGGGCGGTACCATAGCTCGCATGGCGGCATAGTTTTTGCGAAGGGCTTTTGCGGCTTCGGTGTTAGGACCATGGCCAGGTTTAACAGCAATGACGTGGCCAGTGAATTTGCGTCCGGAGAGCATGAGGTCACCGATGAGGTCGAGGGCCTTATGGCGAGCGAACTCATTGTCGAAGCGCATGGGCTCCTTGGACATGATTTCTTCGCCACGGACGACGACGGCGTTTTCGAGTGAGCCACCTTTGATAAGGCCTTTGTCGAGGAGAGGCTTGATGTCCTCGTAAAAAGTAAAAGTGCGAGCGGGGGCAACTTCTTCTTCGTAAAGTTCGGGGGTGACGACCGTTGAGAAGTATTGCACGAAGCGGCCGTCCTTGCCGACGTTGGTGACGGAGACGCGGAATTGCTTGTCGGGAACGATCGTGATGAGGGATCCGTCGCCGGTTTCGAGATGAATGGGCTCACGGATTTCCCAAATTTTACGTGGGGTGGATTGTTCTTCGAGGCCAGCCTTCTTAATAAGCTCGACGTAGGGGCGTGAGGAGCCGTCGCCGATGGGGGGCTCGTTGGAGTCCATTTCGACGAGGGCGTTGTCGACTCCCATCCCGACGAGGGCTGAGAGGACGTGCTCGACGGTGTGAACGCGGACGGAGCCTTCGGCGAGGGTGGTGGCGCGTTCGACGGTCTGGACTTTGGAGACGCAGGCGTCAATGAAGGGCTTGTCGGGGAGGTCGACACGCCGGAATTTGAAGCCGTGGCCTTCAGGAGCGGGTTTCAGGGTGAGGGTGACTTTTTCTCCGGTGTGGAGTGAGGTTCCTTCGAGGGTGGCTTCGGAAGCCAGCGTGTGCTCCTTGTGGGACATGCGCGCGTTTTAGACTGGAGGGGGATTTTGAAAAGGGATTTTATGCAGAGGTGAGTTTAAGAATCGCGGCGCGAACGAATTTCGAGATTCTCGAGGAGTGTGAGGATTGGCTCATCGTGGGCAAGCCAGCACCCCTGATCATGCATCCGACGGGGAGGAGTGACGAGGTGACTTTGTTGGGAGTTTTGAAAGAGGCGATGCCGGGAGTGGAGTTCTTTTTTGTGAATCGATTGGACCGGGAAACGAGTGGCTGTGTCCTAGTAGCGAAGAGTTCGTCGGTGGCGCGGAAATTGGGGAAAATGATGGAGCGGAGAGAAATCAAGAAAAGTTATCAGGCGATTGTGTGGGGTTGGCCGGATTGGAAAGAGGCTTGTGTGACGAAGCCGATTCGACGGAAAGGAGAGTTTGAGGAGAGTGAGGTTTGGGTGAGGCAGGCGATACATCCGGAGGGGAAGGCAAGTGAGACGGGGTTTCGACTCGAGAGAATATTTAAGAATGGGGGAGATCGATTTGCGATGATGGACTGTGATCCTCGAACGGGTCGGACCCATCAAATCAGGGTGCATTTGGAGTATCTCGGATATCCGATTGTAGGGGATAAGATTTATAGCGATGAAGGTCGGGCGTATTTGGAGTTTCTGGAGAAGGGCTGGACCGTTGAACTGCTTGAGCGGATGCGGCTGGATCGTCAGGCGCTGCATGCAAGGCGGATGGAATTTGAATGGAAAGGTAAGGTGATCGAGGCCCTAAGCTTGTTTCCCAATGAGCTGAAGTCCTTTTGTATTGCCTGAATGGAGTAGCCCGAGTTGATTCCCGGCATGGCCAAATTATCTGAAGTGGTTGAATTTCTCGAAAATGAGCTCGGTGCGGAGAGAATTCCTGACTACCCGGGCGCCTACAATGGTCTGCAGCTTCAAAATGGGGGTGAGGTCCGTCGGGTGGCCTGCGCGGTGGATGCCAGTCAGCCGGTTATTGAAAAGGCGGTTGCTGAAGGCGCCGACCTTTTGGTCGTTCATCATGGGATGTTTTGGCAGGGAGTGCGGATGTTGACTGGTTCGGCCTATTCGAAGCTTAAGATCGCGATGGATGCGGGCTTGGCAATTTACAGCAGCCATATCCCGCTCGATATCCATCCGGAGCTTGGGAACAACGTCAGATTGTGCCGGGCGCTGGGCCTTGGTGAGGGCGAACCGTTTTTCGACTGGAAAGGGATCTTGTTGGGAAGGCGCGCGACTTGCAAAGGCAGTTTGAAGAAGTTGGTAAAAGCTCTCGAGCTTGCCGTTGGCGGACCGGTCCTTCTCCGCGGGGACGAAACTGCTCCCGCTGGTTTGGTCGGAATTATCACGGGAGGAGCAGGTAGTGAGATTGAGGCGATGGTTGCGGAGGAAATTGACACCTTTGTCACCGGTGAGGGACCCCATTGGAGTCATCCTCTTGCAGAAGAGCTTGGGCTCAACGTGCTATACGCGGGGCATTACGCGACTGAAACCTTTGGAGTAAAGGCGCTTGGGCAGCTCTTGGAGGCCCAATTTTGCCTAGATTGGAGTTTTGTTAACCACCCGACTGGTTTATAAAACAGAAATATTTTAATAAACTGGGATAATTAAGGATGGTTTCACAGATTCATTGTGCGCATTCATTTAGAGGGAGTTGCAAATAAGACGGGCGAAGGAGCTTCCTGCAAAGTGAAAAAAAACCTTGCGGTCCGTTGATCAGAGCGGTAAGAGTTCTGTCGGTGACGCGGGTATAGCTTAATGGTAAAGCTCCAGCCTTCCAAGCTGATTATGAGGGTTCGATTCCCTCTACCCGCTCCAAATCTCCCTATCCAATAGGGTTTAAACAGAACTTAGATCTAAAAATTCATGAAAAATACGCTGAAATTCGCACTTACGGCAGTGCTTCTGTCCATGGCATCAGTTGCCTCGGCCGACGTTGCTGATTCCGTCAAGCTTAGCAAAGCTGTTAGGGTTGCAGTTGCTGCCGACTCAAGCAAAGTCCTTGAAGTTGTCGCTGCCAACCTCGCTGCTAATGAGTCTTGCGCCTGCGAGATCGTCAAGGCTGCAATCGTTGCATCCGACGCAGATAAGAAGCTGGTTGCCGAGATCGTGAATACGGCGATCCTCGCCGCTCCTTCCCAGATCCGCATCATTACCCAGTGCGCCATGGCTACTGCTCCTGATGCTGTTTCAAACATTCAGGCAATTGTTGAGAGATACGATGCTGCCGGTGGCGAGGGACACTCCGCAAAAGGGGGCCTTGCTGACGAGAAGGGTGTGATTTCTCCTCCGGAAGCCGATGGTCCAAATCCACTCGATTATCCTTTCCAGAGCATCAACGACCCAATCGTCAAAGAGAGCCGCTGGATTCCTGAGTTCTTTTTCGCACCTATCGAAGATGATCTCAACGTGACTCCAGTCGACGACGTTGTTTCTGAATAAAGGAACGATAAAAGTTTAAACAAAAATTAAAATTTTATGAAAAAACAATCTTTTGCAGTTGCGGCGGTTGGAATGGCCTTAGCCAGTTCACTTTGCGCTCAATCACTTTTTGATCTGGCTCCTGACGATAGCGAGACTGATTCTCTGCCTCTTGCGTATACCGCTGGTGCTAACTTCGGGTTCGACGACAACCCTACCCCGCTCGCGGGAAATAGCGATGAGTCGTTTTACGGACAAGCGTATGTTGGTGCAACCTTCTTGAACAACACGCCGCAAACGACCACCAGTTTTGGTGCTCAGATCGGATTAATTCACTACTTTGACAATCTTGAAGTTCTTGGTGATGACGTCGACGACACAGCATTCACTGCTACCGTTTATCTCAACTGGACTCATCGTTCAAGCGAGCGCCTCCGTTTCGTGAGTCGGAACTTTGCCACGTATGAGCTCGAGCCTGATTATTCGACAGGTTTTCAGGCCCAGCGCCAGGTCGGAAACTACACTCGTTGGTCTACTGACAACGCAGTGGGCTACCGTTGGTCAGACCGACTTGCGACCTACAGTGGTCTCCGCCTCGATGGTATTTCTTTTGATGATCTCGATAATGGCGATCGTTCAACTGTGACACTTTATAACGATTTCCGTTACCAACTAAGTGATCGCACTGTCGCTACTCTGACTTATCGTAACGCTGAAGTTTCTGCTGATGGGGCAGTCACTGACTCTACCAACCAATATGTTCTTGCAGGTTTGGAGCATCGCTTCAACCGACGCTCGACCGGTGTCGTTCGTGCAGGTGCTCAGGTTCGTGACGTTGTGAACGGATCTTCAACGACCAGTCCATATCTTGAGGGTTCTTTCCGGACTGCGATCAATTCGCAGCTCAGCCTCAGAAGTTATGTTCGCTATGGTGTGGAAGATTTTGCACGTAATGTCTTCAATCCAGAAAGAGGTGTTAACGCATTCTACAGCAACAATGATACTCTTCGCATTGGTGTTACGGCGACTTATTCGCTTTCTGAAGATCTTTCGCTTAGCGGTGGAATCAATTATGCGTCGCTGGATTACAACGACCTGCAGTATAGGGACATTACGTCATTGTTCGCCGCTTCTTCAGTTGACGAAGAGTTGTTGAACGCTTTTGTGGGCGTAAATCTTCGAGTGACTGATAATGTTTCTGTCAACGCACGATACAACTTCGAAGATCTTACTTCTGACGCGGGTCGCGAATACGATCGGAATCGCTTCAGCCTTGGAGCTTCGACACAGTTCTAGAATTTCTAAGATCTATTTCTGAACATTTCGGCCTTCGCGGTGTCTTTTCATTGCGAAGGTCGATTTTTGTCTCTAAACAACGGCCTCGACGGAACCCCCTAATCCTGATTTCGCATGCAAGGTAGCAATCAAACAAATATCGACTCCACTCCTTCCATTGATTATTGGCAGATTCTAAAAAATCGATATGGAGTGATTTTGCTCACGTTTCTGCTCGTTTTTATGACGGCTGCAGTGATCACGTCCGTGATCCCGGAAAAGTATGAAAGCACCTCTGTAGTGCAAGTTCATCCATCGACTATTGCCATCACTCCTTTTCGAGGTCAAAGCGCAGTCAATCCGGGCTCGCAAATGACTGCGCAGTATTTGCAAAATGAGTTTGAGTCAATTGTTGCGCCCGAGACTCTAAAAATGGCCGCCGAGATGGCTCAACTTCCAGCCCAGTGGGGAATGGAGATGGATGTCGTTGTAAATATGTTGAAAGGGATTGTGGAAACAGTTCCAAGACGGGGTACTGATTTTATTGAAATCAATGTAAGGCATGCAAGTGCCAGCGATGCAAAAAATATCGCAGAATCTGTCGCTCAGGCTTATATCGTTCGGCGCAGGCAAATCGAGGAAGATCGTGCCAAAAAGGCACTGGATGCTCTGGATAAAGAAGCAATGGAGCAGGAAGATGAGGTGGTAAACTTTCGAAGGGAACTTACGGTTTTGATTCAACAGTATGGAATTCCGTATTTTGATGGTGGGAGTGCTGGAAATCGCTTGGGGTTGAGTGAGCAAGCAATGTTTCAAAGCGCACGTGCAAAACTTGCTAACTTCGAAACACAGGCAGATCAGATCAAAATTCAAATTGATAAGCTCGTCCAACTGACCAGCGAAGAGTTAATTAGCTACGCGGCCGGTCTCGATCTCCCTCAGAATCAGGTAACTGCATATGCCAATCAAAACCGTCAGGCGGTAGACCGAATGCTCGACCTGTCAGCTCAAGGGCTTGGGCAAAAACACCCTGATATGATTACGATGAAGCAGCGTGCGAAGGGAGCACTGGGAAAAGCTCATGAGGAAGTTGTGTCGCTTAAGGAGGTTCTTAAAACGAAACTCGACCTTGTTGAAATGCAGGTTCTTAAGATGCGTGAAATGGTCGATGATCGCCAGGAGGATGCCATTACCCTTTCTTTAAAACAGACTAATTATACTCAGGCTAAGGAGCAATATGAGCAGTCCCGTGGAATGCTTCGCGAAATGAAGTTCAAACATTCTGAGGCGAAGATTCTTCTCAAGATGCCACGTGATCCAATCACCCTCCACGAAACTCCCAAGAAAGCCAAGAAACCTGTGTTTCCAAATTTTACAATGAACCTCCTGCTTGGTGCAGGCGTGGGGTTGATCTTTGGAATCGCGATTGCTCTCTTGCTTGAGCATCTAGACACATCCGTGAAAAGCCTTGAGGATGTTGAACGGTATCTTCAGGTCCCGGTTCTTGCTGTGATCCCGAAAGATGTTGGATTACTTCACAAGCAGAGTGGCATGAGCCCGGATGCCGAGGCCTACCGAATTCTTCGGACCAATATTGAGTTTAACCGAAAGAATCCTGATAATAACTCAATTACGGTAGTTTCCGGTGGAGCCGGTGAGGGGAAGTCGACAACCTTGGTCAATCTTGCATACGTCTGTGCACAAGGTGGATACACTACGTTGATGATCGACGCTGACTTGCGTCGTCCTCGTCTTCATACATTCTTCGATATCAATAATTCGGTTGGGCTTACTAATTACCTCACCACGGATCTGGCTCTTGAAGATGTTATTTTGCAGACGCCAGTCGATAATCTCTACTTCATGCCTTCCGGGATTCTACCAGCTGACGCGGCTGGTATTTTGAACTCTCGCCGCATGTCTGAACTTCTTCAGGATGTCAAACAGCGTTTCGATCTTGTGCTGGTTGACTCGCCACCGATCCTTGGTGTCAGTGATGCCGCAGTGCTCGCGAGTGAAGTTGATCTCACCATGGTTGTGGTCCAGCACCGCAAGCTTCCTCGGAATATGCTGATGCGAGTAAAGCAGGCTGTTGAAAATGTAGGTGGTCAGGTGATCGGGGTTGTCTTGAACAACGTTGATGTGCGCAGTGATAGCCAGTATCAATATTATACCAGTTACTACACATATTATGCTCCAAGTAATATGGAAGAGAGCCAGAAACCTCAGGCCATGACTGCTCGCCAGTCGAGCAAGTCTGAGCCGAAGAGTTTCAGTCCATCCAACACGTCAAACGACGACCTTTATTAAGAAATAATTACCCTATGATCGGAGCGTGAGCTCCAAAATCCAACCCAAAATACAATGAAAAAAATCCTAACTTTGTTAGTTGTGCTCCTCGGGTTTGCATCGGTGAATGCCCAGACTCTCATTCGAACCGGCCAAACCCTTCAAATCTCAATCATAGGTGTGCCTGTTTCGGAAAAAGGGCGCCTTGATTCCACCTATTCTGTTTCCTCCACCGGCCACATCGAGATGTGGATGATTGGGAAAGTGAAGGTCTCAGGGCTGACCAAGTCAAATCTGGCCACCAAGATCGCGACTGAATACAAAAATGCTGAAATCTACACGAACCCGGTTTTTCAGGTCTTTAGCGGAGCGGACGCGAGAACCCAAGATAGCCAATTCTATACGGTTGGTGGCGAAGTTCGCAGCCCGGGCCAGAAGCAATGGACCGAGGGAATGACTCTTTATTCTGCGATTCAAGGTGCCGGCGGAGAGAGTCCCTATGCTGCTATGAACCGGGTAAGGCTCTATCGTAATGGTAAGAAGTATGAATATGATATGAAGCGCCAGGAGCACAAGGCGGTGAAGATCTATGTTCGCGACGTCATTGAGGTTCCGGAAGGAAACCTAATTGGCAGATAGCTTTTTGACACCTAATCATCTTTTCAAACGGGCCTCTCACTTTTAGAGGCCTGTTTTTTGTTTCTGTGAGATTGATTCGTTCGTTTGGAGGAGTAGTCTTCCCAGACATGAAAACTGTCGCGGCCTTCTTTCTTGCGATACTCGCCAGTGGTGTGAGTGCGGAAGAATTACCCGATCTCGTGCCACTTTCATCCGGAAATTTTGAAAAGCGGGAAGATTCCCAAAAGGCAGTCAATGATTGGGTGATTGCAAATCATGAGACCGCAAAGAAAGTCTTGTTAAAAGAGTATCTTAAAACTGATGACCCGGAGGTTCGGGTGCGCCTCGTTCCTCTCCTCGAGCGTTCCTACTTTAAACCTAAGGGTTATGTTGGGATTATCATGTCTCCTCAAATAAAAGATCCCAAAGCGAGGCCTCCCGGGCAGGGTCTGCAAGCCCGAGAATATTATGGAGTTCTCATTACAAAGGTTTTCCCAAAGACTCCCGCTGAATTGAGCGGGTTGAAAAAAGACGATATCATTCTCAAAATCGACGATTGGGAGGTTGGTGGCGGATCCGACTTGACCTCACAGGTTGCCATGCAGATTCAAAAAAATCCGCCCCGAACTCCGATTGATCTACAGGTCAAAAGAGGGAATGAAACGATTTCAATTCAGCTTAAATTGGGCATTCTTCCAACTCCCAGCGAACGCGTCCGTGATATGCCGAGGGCGACGTTTGGAGTCCGTTCCTCCTCTACCCTTGAGGTTTTCGAGCAGATGAAGGAGTTCAGAAACTGGCTCGAAGGAGAAATTGATAAGGAAAGGAAAAATCTCATCGCTGATCGCCGCTTGTAGATTACAATCCCTAAAAGGGAAGGTCGCAAGGTCTCGAATAAACTCCTCCAATTTTAATGAAAAAAACTCTTATGCGTTTCCTAGTTCCAGTTTTGGCGCTGTGGCTCATTCCTAGTTGCACGACAAAGGCTGCTGCCTTTGATCTGGTTGCTAGAGAAATGTCCCGGATTCTTCAAAACGGCCACTACGCCCGTCTTGATTTCGATGACGAACTCAGTAAGCGGATCTTTAATGATTACGTTGGAGATCTCGATCCATCAAGGCTCTACTTTGAACAGGGCGATATCGTCGAGTTGGGGGCGAAATATGAGACCGAACTCGATAATATGCTTCTTGGTAAGAAATCGATGGCTGCAGCTAGTGAGATCTATGAAGTCTATAAGAAAAGGGTGATTGAGCGGGCTGCGGTGGTTGAAAAATTGCTCGGCGAGCATGAATTTAGCTTCACAACCGAAGAATTTATCGCACGTGATCGTGAAGATGCCGCCTGGCCTAAGAATGCTGAGGATGCGAAGAATTTATGGAGGCTTCAGCTCAAGGAAGCTCTCCTTGCCGAGACTTTACGCCGTCAGGAAATTGCCCGCCGTGCAAAAGAGCAGGGAAAGAAAAATCCTCTGAAGGACCAGCCTGATGCGAAGGAGAAGATTTCCCAACGATACGAGCGATTTTTCAAAACGATCGAAGGAGCGGATCAAGAGGATATCGCCAACTACTTCCTCAGCGCTGTAGCGCGTGCTCACGACCCTCATTCCGAATACTTTAGTGCACGCGAGCTTCAACAGTTTAGGGTTAATATTCAGAATCGTTTAGTCGGAATCGGTGCGCTGTTGCGAGCTGAGGATGATGGGGCGACCAAAATCGAAGGGATCGTGAACAATGGTCCAGCTGATCGTCAGGGCGAATTAAGCCTTAAGGATCGCGTGGTCGGAGTCGATTCTAAGAATGACGGGAATTGGGTGGATATCATGTTCATGCCTTTGGACAAGGTGGTTGAGATGATTCGGGGAGAAGATGGCGTGGAAGTGGCCCTGAAGGTTGAGCCCGCTGGAGCTCCGGCAGGGGAAACCCGAATCATTGTGATCAAACGGGAAGAGGTGACCATGAAAGATGAGCTCACTACGGCCGAGATTATCGATTACAACAAGGGTGAGGACAAAATGAAGCTGGGTGTGATAAAGATGCCTTCCTTCTATTTTGATCCTGAGGATCGTGCCGTTCGTGTGTCCCGCGATTTGGAAATACTTTTGGACCGCCTGAAGAAAGAGAAGATTGATGGCTTGGCAATCGACCTCCGTGGAAACGGTGGGGGTTCGCTCGAAGAAGTTCGTCGGATTACTGGATTCTTTGTTGGGGCCGGCCCGGTGGTGCAGATCAAAATGACCAATGGGCACATCGAGCCGCTGAAGTCGCCATTCCGCAAGCCACTTTATGACGGACCGATTGTCGTATTGACCGACAAAGGAAGCGCTTCAGCTAGTGAAATTCTTGCGGGAGCCCTACAGGACTACAATCGTGCTGTTGTGGTAGGTGAATCTTCGACTTATGGCAAAGGAACGGTTCAGCAGCCGCTGGAGATTTCACGCTTCATGCCTCCCTTAGCGAATCGTGAGCGTGCCGGGGCGGTGAAACTTACGATCCAGAAATTCTATCGTGTCGCCGGAAGTTCTACCCAGAAGCTGGGAGTTGTGCCGGACATCATCTTGCCTTCGGTGAGGGATGCCCTGGAAGTAGGCGAGAAGTATGCCGACCACGCTCTCGACTACGACAAAATCCGCCGTGCGCAGGATCTGAATCCATACAGTCGTCAAAACCTCTTTATCACCATGCTCACAGATAAGAACGCCAAGCGAGTTTCTGCGAATAAGGACTTTTCCTACATCCTCGAAGACACCGAGCGAGTGGAGAAGCGGATGAAGGAGAATAAGGTTTCCTTGAATATGGAGAAGCGCAAAAAAGAAATTGCCAAAGCAGATGTCCGCCGTAAGTCCCGCAATGCTGAGCGCCTTAAACGCTTTGCTGAGATTGAGAAAAAGGATGAAGCGACCTTTAAGATGTATCGCCTGACCTTGGACGATGTGAACTTGGATAAACTACCTGAAGTGAATTTGGAAAATGATTCCCAGCGACACATGCGGCAGGCAAAGGACGAAGTTGCCGATTTAGATGATACTCCGGAATGGCCAAGTGGCGTGGATGCAACTAAGCGTGAGGGCTTGGCTATTTTACGCGATCTTGTCGGCGCGGTGAAAGCCAGCAAGCTTGCGGGTGTTCTGGAGCGAGGGGATAAAATCATATGTCCCACATCGCCGAGAACTTGGAGGTGGTCAAAGGCCGGGTGGCCACGGCTGCTGCTTGTTGCGGACGCCAAGTGGATTTATTGGTGGTTTCTAAGACCAGGCCGGTAGAAGTTGTAAACGAGGCGGTTGATGCGGGTCAGGTCTTATTTGGCGAAAACCGGTTGCAAGAAGGTGAGGAAAAGATTCCGAATCTTCCCGATGATTTGGAGTGGCACTTCATTGGAGGCCTGCAGCGAAACAAAATCCGTAAGGTCTTGCCTCTTTTCCCTGTGATGCACAGCATTTCATCAATGAAACTAGCTCGTTTTACTGATCGGGTTGCTGGCGAGTTGGGGCTAACAGCCAAGATCTATCTGGAAGTCAATATCGGAGCGGAGGAGAGCAAACACGGATTTTCTCCCGATGAACTGAGGGGGAGTTTGGAGGAGATGTCTGAGCTTAAGCATCTCGATTGGCAGGGCTTGATGTGCCTTCCACCACGTGCCGCAACTCCTGAGGATGCTCGGCCATGGTTTGCAAAAGTGCGTGAGTTGCAGGAAGAGCTTGAAGTGAGCTCAGGGCAAAAGCTTCCGGGCTTGAGTATGGGAATGAGTGGAGATTTTGAGGTGGCGATTGAAGAAGGTTCGACGATTGTCCGCGTGGGGTCGGCGATCTTCGGCCCGAGGATCAAAAAGCTATGAGTGTCATTAAACTGGAGAACATTGCCATGATTGGAGATGAGGTCGCCTTGGCTTGGGATGATGGCGGTGAAACTTATCTAAACTTCGAACAGCTGCGCCGAGCCTGTCCCTGTG